>NZLB01000023.1 GCA_002694075.1 Nisaea sp. | reverse complement strand
CGCCGACAACTGGCTGATCAACTCGAAGTCGAAGAAATTATCGGGTGGCCGCTGGATCTCCATCACCGCCACATGATCTTCGATGGTGATGCCCAGTTCCGAGTAATCCGTGATTTCCATAACGCTCCCCCAAACCCAATACCTGTTATCTAGTGCATGGCGTTCGATTTGGCGAGCCATCCGCCCAGCCGCGACAAAACGGCGCCAGCGTCGTTAAAGCCGTCCACCCGGTCCAAATCGGCCGCCAACGCCGCGCTGGTCTCGTCGCCGAGGTTGGGCGCCACCAAGCTGGCAAACTTGGCGCGCAGCCGGTCGCCCTGCTGAGCCAAGTCCTCGGCCGGCACCCCGACATCGAATTTTTTCTCGAAACGCCGCCCGTCGGTGGTTTCCAGCACCGCTCCGGCCATCGTGAAGGGGCCGCCATTGTCGGTGACCTTGACCTTTTGNCGCAGCGCCACCAAATCCGCGCGCCCGGCGTTGGCGTCGCTATAGGTGTCGATGCGAGCGGTGTCCTCGCCGGCCAATCCAAGGGCGGCGGTATGGCGCATACTGAACTTGGTTTGCAAACCGGTTTCCGGCTCCAGGATGTGGCAGACCTTGTAATGGCCGGGATCGACCGACAGGGTCAGNGCGGCCACCTGATCCGGCGTGACCGCCGCGTCNACCGCCAAATCGCGCGCCAATTCGATGGTCGAATGGGTCAGGTAGCAAGCGGCGTGATATTTGAACAGGTTCTCGCGGATCCAGAAACCGCGCGGCGCCGGCGCGCGCGCCGCCTCGGGGTTGAAATGGTCGCTCATCGCGTCGGCCAAGCCCTGCGGCGCCTCGAGCATGTCGTCGCGGCCAGTGAAGCCGCGTTTGGCCAAGCGCGCGGCGAGAATGCCGCCGGTCGCCGCCTTGCCGACATGCAACGGCTTGCACATGGTCCCGAATTGCGATTTCAAACCGGCCGCCTGGGTCGCGGCGATGCCGATGGCGGTCGCCATCTGCGCGGCGTCGAGGCCGAGCAGGCGACCGGCGCCNACCGCCGCGCCGACCGTGCCGATGGTCGCGGTGGAGTGAAAACCCTTGGCGTAATGGCTGTCTTGCATGAGGCGGCCGATCCGACATTCGATCTCATAGCCGGCGACAAAGGCGGTCAANAGATCGGCGCCACTCACCGGCGTTTGACCGGCCAGGGCCAGAATGGCGGTCGCCACCGGCACCGTCGGGTGGCCGATCATGGCGCTATGGACGTCATCGTAATCGAGGGCGTGAGAGGCCGCGCCATTGACCAACGCCGCCTGACTGACCGAGGCCTTACGNCCCGCGCCGATGATCAGCGCTTGCGCCGCGCCCCCCTCGCTGGTGACTTCGTCGAGCAACACATCGACCAACGGCTCGTTGGCGCCGGCGATGGTGACCGCGAACCAGTCGAGCAGGCAATGGCGGGCCATGGTGAGCGCGTCGGCGCTCAGGTCGGCGGCCTTCAGATCGGCGGCGGCGGCGGCCAAGTCACGGGTAAGACCGGCGGCGGCGGGCGAGGCATCGGTTGACATGGGCAACCTCCGGAGGGGCATGAAAAAAACCAACAGGCCGGCAGTTTGGCCAATATCACCGGCCAGGTCCAGCCCCCNAGGGCGCGGACCGGTCGGCGGCGGCGCGCCGGCGGCGGCTTCGATTGACCGGCCGCCGCCGCGCTTTATAGTGCCGACGAACGGGCACAGGAGCGAACGGGAGAAAGCTATGACCACCGATAAGATGTTGGCCGAAAAACGCGGCGCCATCGGCGTGATGACCTTCAACAACGTGGCACGCCATAATGCCGTGTCCCTGGAAATGTGGGACGCCGCCGAGGCGATTTTGGCCGATTTCATGGCCGATGAGGCGATCCGTGTGATTGTCTTAACCGGCGCCGGCGGCAAGGCCTTCGTGTCCGGTGCCGACATCTCCAAATTCGAGAGCGAGCGCAGCGAGGCCGAGGCGGTGACCTATTACAACACCCGCACCAAGGCTGTTTACGAAGGCATCTCCAACCTCGGCAAACCGACCGTGGCGATGATCAACGGNTATTGTATCGGCGGCGGCTTGGCGCTCTCGCTGTGCTGCGATGTTCGCATTTGCTCGCCGAAATCGCGCTTTGGCCTGCCGGCCGCGCGCCTCGGGCTCGGCTATCCCTTTCAGCGGGTCAAGCAATTGATCGACACCGTCGGCCCCGGCGCGGCCAAGGACATCATCTTTTCGGCCCGGCGGATCACCGCCGAGGACGCCCAGCGCATCGGTTTGGTTCAGCAAATCGTTGAGGAAGAAGCGCTGGAAAACCATGTCATGGAGTACGCCGGCCAGATCGCCCAAAACGCCCCGCTGACCGTCGCGGCGCTCAAATTCGCCGCGATCCAGGCTTTCAAGGATCCGGACACTCGAGAATTGGACAAGGTGCAAGAAATGGTCGACGCCTGTTTCGCGTCNGANGACTACATCGAGGGNCGNCGCGCCTTCATGGAAAAACGGCCGACCGCTTTTAAAGGCCGCTAACNAAATCAGCCGACCGGCGCGCCGCCCACCACCATGGTCCAGTCGAGCGGTTCGCCANAGGCCAGGTCNCGCGCCGCCCGGCGGCCCAAGACTTGGTCGATGGCGGCCGGCGGCAGACCGCCGCCGGGCCGGATCGAGCGGACGTGATCGGCGGTCAAAACGGCGCCGGCCGGCACTTCGGCGACCACATAGAGCGAGCGGCGCAGTTTAACCATCTCCGCCTCGGCGGCGAGCGGGCCATCGTGGGCGACGCCGACCGCCGCCGCCGCGTCCCGGCAGGCGCCGACCAGCTCGGCCAATTCCGCCGGCTCGAGAGAAAAGGCGCTGTCCCCCCCGCCGTCGGCGCGGGCCAAAGTGAAATGCTTTTCGACGACGCGCGCGCCAAGCGCCACCGCCGCCACCGCCACCGCCGTGCCGGTGCTGTGATCCGACAGGCCAACCACGCAGTCCAGCCGGCCGGCGAGGTCCACCAGGGTCGCCAGATGCGCGTCGGCGGCTGGGGTTGGATAGGCCGACACGCAATGCAAAACGGCCAGATCGCGAGCGCCCGCCGCCCGCGCGGCGGCGACCGCCGCCTCAATTTCCGGCCAGGCGGCCATGCCGGTGGAAATGATCAGCGGCCGGCCGGTGGCCGCGACCCGGCGGATCAACGGCAGATCCACAATCTCCGGCGAGGCGATTTTGTAAGCTGGCGCGTCAAGGCCGCGCAGCAGGTCCACGGCGGTCGCGTCGAAGGGCGCCGAAAACACGGTGATGCCGATCTCGCGCCCCAAGGCGAACAAGGGTTGGTGCCATTCCCAAGGCGTCGCCGCCTCGCGGTAGAGGTCGAACAGACGACGGCCGGCCCACAACCCACTGTCGATTACGAAACCGGGCCCGTCATGGTCGATGGTCAGAGTCTCGGCGGTATAGGTTTGTAATTTGACCGCGTCGGCGCCGGCCGCTTTGGCCGCCCGCACCAAGTCCTTGGCGCGCGCCAACTCGCCGCGATGATTACCCGACATCTCGGCGACGATATAGGGCGGCGCGCCGGCGCCAATCGGCCGGCCCGCGATCTCAAAGCCAACGGTCATATCGGAAGATTAGCAGTCTTGTGCCAAGCGCGCGAGGATCCCGGCGATCACCCGCGCCGGTCCGCCCGGTCGCGGCGCCAGCGCCGGGCGCGGCCGCCGCCAGGCCCGTTCGGCGACCGCCGCCGCCGCCATCGCCGCTGGATCGACGGCCGCGAAGGCGGCCAGCCCGGCGGCCTTCAACACCGCGATATTGGGCGCTTGATCCGCCACCAGGGCGGCCGCCACCACCGCCCGATCGGCGGCCAGCGCCTCGCCGACAGTGACCCCGGCGGCCCCGCAGTAGAGCCAAGCGTCGGCCAGCAAAGCGGCCATCTCGGCGCCGTGGTGGTGGACCAGCCGGCCGGCGCCGGCGGCGACCAAACCGGCGACCGTTTCGTTCACCGGCCAGAGGGGCGAGGTCACCAAATCGACCGCCGGCAGCCCGGCGGCCAGCAAGGCTTCGGCGACCGGTCCGCCGACCCGGCCGTCATCGCTGGCGCCGAAGGCGACCACCACGCGCCCACTCTCGGCGGCGACCGGCGGCAACGCGAAAAAGCGCGGATCGACAAGCGCGTGCGCGGGGCCGCGCAGAACCGCCGTAACCGGGTGGGCGGCGTAATCAATGGCGCCGCCGGCCAAGCCCGGATTGACCAGCAGGTCGGCCGGCCGCGGCGCCGCACCGGTATCGTCGATCACCACCAAGCAGCCGGTGCGGCGGCGCCAGCGCCGGCATTGCGCGGCATCGAAAATGGCGCCATCGACAATCAACGCGTCAGCCGCCGGCAACGCGTCCCAGCTGGCCGCCGGCACCGGCCCCGGCAGGTCTGGCGGCCAAGCGGCGTCGGCGATCAAGTCGGCCGGCCGCGGTCCCGCCGCGTCACCGACATGCAGCGCCACCGAGAGATCGGCGGCACGGGCGGCGGCGGCCAAAACCTGCATCCGTCTTAAATGACCGAGCCCGAGCGAGGGGCCGGCGGCGATCGCGAAGCGAAGCGTGGGCATGGCCGGAGTGTACCTTGCGTGGGCGCCGCTGGCCACGTATCCTCGCGCCGTGGATAGCGTTTTCGGGTGATAGGGCGATGAGCGCAGTTTCCCTGGCCGGCAAACGGGTATTGTTGGTCATCACCGGCGGCATCGCCGCCTATAAATGTTTGGAATTGATCCGCCGCCTGCGGGACGGCGGCGCCGCCGTGCGCGTGGTCATGACCGCCGGCGCGGCGCAATTCGTGACGCCGCTGTCGGTGCAGGCGCTAAGCGAGGACAAGGTTTACACCGAGCTTTTCTCGCTGACCGATGAATCGGAAATGGGCCATATCCGCCTCAGCCGCGAGGCCGATGTCCTGGTGGTGGCGCCGGCGAGCGCCGATTTCATCGCCAAAATGGCCACCGGGGCCGCTGACGACCTGGCTTCGACGGTGCTGCTCGCCTCCGACAAACCGGTGATGATGGCACCGGCGATGAACGCCCAGATGTGGGCCCACCCGGCGGTCGCCGCCAATGTCGCGACCTTGCGCGCGCGCGGCGTGCGGCAAATCGGCCCCGAGGCGGGGGCGCTCGCCTGCGGCGAGGNCGGCGCCGGCCGCATGGCCGAACCGGCGACCATCCTGGCGGCCATCGCCGCGCGCTTGGCCGGNNCCGGCGCGNTGACNGGNCGNCACGCCCTGGTCACCAGCGGNCCNACNCATGANCCNATCGATCCGGTGCGNTATATNGCCAACCGGTCCTCCGGCAAACAGGGGCACGCCATCGCCGCCGCCCTGCGCGATCTCGGGGCNGCGGTCACCTTGGTTAGCGGCCCAACCGCGCAACNCGATCCCGCCGGCGTCACCATGCGCCATGTCGAAAGCGCCGATGANATGCTGGCCGCCTGCCGCGCGGCGTTACCGGCCGATATCGCGGTGTGCGCCGCCGCCGTCGCCGATTGGCGCGTGAAAAAAGTCGCCAACGGCAAATTGAAAAAGGACGGCGGCGGCGTGCCACCGGCCTTGGAATTGGTCGAAAACCCCGACATTCTGTCGTCGCTGGCCAACGAACGCGGGCGCCCGGACCTGGTCATCGGCTTCGCCGCCGAAACCACGGACATTATCGCCCACGCCCATGACAAACGCCGGCGCAAAGGCTGCGACTGGATTGTCGCCAATGACGTCGGCCCGGCCACCGGCACCTTCGGCGGCGATCAAAACACCGTGCATTTGATCACCGGCGAGCAAGCCGAAGCATGGGAGCCGATGTCGAAAAACGCCGTCGCCACCCGTCTGGCCGCCCGCATCGCCGGCCATTTCACCGACAACCTGGCGGAGAACGCCGATGATTGACGTGCGTGTCAACCGCCTGCCCCATGGCGCCGACCTGCCCCTGCCCGCCTATCAGACCGCCGATAGCGCCGGCATGGACCTGATGGCCGCGATTGACGCGCCGATCACGTTGGCGCCCGGCGCCCGCCAGTTGATCCCGACCGGCCTGGCCATCGCCCTGCCGCCGGGCCATGAGGCGCAGATCCGCCCGCGCTCGGGCCTGGCCCTGCGTGACGGCATCTCGCAAGTCAACGCGCCGGGCACCATCGATGCCGATTATCGCGGCGAAATCGGCATCATCCTGATCAACCACGGCGACCGTCCGGTGGAAATCACCCGTGGCATGCGCATCGCCCAGATGGTGGTCGCGCCGGTCATCCAGGCGCGCTGGCAAGAGGTCGACAGCTTGGATGAAACCGCCCGCGGCGGTGGCGGCTTCGGGTCGACCGGCACCACGGGCTAAAATGGATCTGACCGACGACCAATTCGTCCGCTACGCCCGCCATCTGATCCTGGATGAGGTCGGCGACGCCGGCCAGGCGCGCTTGCTCAACGCCCGGGTGCTGGTGGTCGGGGCCGGCGGATTGGGCGCGCCGCTGCTGCTCTATCTCGCCGCCGCCGGGGTTGGCACCCTCGGTATTGTCGACGACGACGTGGTCGATCTATCGAATTTGCAGCGCCAAGTGATTCACATGACGGCGGCGGTCGACCGACCCAAGACGGATTCGGCGGCGGCGACCATCGCCGCCGTCAATCCCGATGTGCGGGTCGAACGGCACAGCTTGCGCCTGACCGAGGAGAATGTCGCGGCGCTGATCGCCGATTATGACCTGGTCGCCGACGGCTCGGATAATTTCGCCACCCGTTACACCCTCAACGACGCCTGTTTCAGGGCCGGCAAACCCCTGGTGGCGGCCGCCCTGCTGCGTTTCGAAGGGCAGATTTCAACTTTTCGCGGCGGTGCGCCCGGCCATCACGGCGAGCCTTGCTATCGCTGTCTGTTTCCCAAGGCGCCGCCGCCCGGCGCGGTGCCGCGCTGCGACGAGGCCGGGATTCTCGGTGCTGTCGCCGGCGTGCTTGGCACCATGCAGGCGACCGAGGTGATCAAGGAATTGCTGGACCTTGGCGACAGCCTGTCCGGGCGCTTGCTGATCTACGACAGCTTGGCGGCCAGTTTCCGCAATGTGCGTTTCAAGCGCGACCCGGACTGCGCCCTTTGCGGGGACGGCCCCGCGGACATCGCCGACCGGCCATGAAAAAAGGGCCGCGCCACGCGCGGCCCCCTTATCGCGTCGTCGCAATCTTACAGGTTGGCGAGGATGTTTTCCGCGCTCGACACGTCGAAGGCGCCGGCCGCTTCGACCATCAAACCAGTGACCGTGCCGTCTTCGACGATCATCGCGTAGCGCTGCGAGCGCATGCCCATGCCGCGCCCGGTGAGATCCAGTTCCAGCCCCAGAGCTTTGGTGAAATTGGCGCTGCCGTCGGCCAACATCATCACCTTCTGGCCGACATTTTGATCGACGCCCCAGGCGTCCATGACAAAGGCGTCGTTCACCGACACGCATGCGATGGTGTCGACGCCCTTGGCGGCGATCTCATCGGCCTTGGCGACGAAACCTGGCAGGTGCTTGGCCGAGCAGGTCGGCGTGAAAGCGCCGGGCAGGGCGAAAACAACCACTTTTTTGCCCCCGAACAGGGCGTCGGTCGACATCTCCTCGACACCGTCGGCGGTTTTCAGATGCAAGGCACCCGTCGGAATTTTATCCCCAACCTTAATGGTCATGTTGTGTCTCCTAAAACGAACAGGGAAGCGGCACTCGCGGCCGCCTAAACAGCAACCCTATAGGGCTTAGTTTGCGTCGCTGAGTCAAAACAAAACAAAATCGGCGCTCACTGGCGCCCGCTGGCGGCCACGATGGCGGCCATCACGGCGCTTTCGGTCAACACCTCCGGCAGGGCGATGCCGGCCGGCGCCGCTGGCCCGTAGACCGCGTTGAAAGGAATGCCATAGCGGCCAAACCCGGCCAGATAGGCGGCGATCTTGGGATCGGGCTGGGTCCAATCGGCGCGCAGCCCGCTGATCCGCCCTTCGGCCAAGGCGCCGGCGACACGGCCGGTGTCCAGCACCGCCGCCTTGTTGACCTTGCAGGTCAGGCACCAATCGGCGGTGACGTCGACCAGCACCACCGCGCCTCGCGTCACCCGCTGGCTTAACTCGGCGCGGGAAAACGGGCTCCAGCCGGGCGTCGGGGCGGAAACAACCGGTGCGCTTTGCGCCCACAGCACACTGCCCAGCCAGGCGGCGGTGGCGATCAAAGCGACCGCCAGCCCGCGTTTGAAGATCGCCATCCATGGCCCCGGCCGGGGCAGCGCGCGGGCCATTCCCGGCGCCGCCGCGACGACCAGGTAGGGCGCCGCCATGCCGATCCCCATGAGCGTGAAAATGGCCAGGATTTCAGGACTGCCGCGGGCCAGGGCGAAGCCGACGGCGGTGCCAAGGAAAGGCGCCGAACAGGGCGTTGCCAAAACCGTCGCGAAAGCGCCGGTCATGAAATGACCGGTCAAGGTGCCGCCGCCGCTGGGCGCGCCGGGCAGCCGTTCGGCGGCGCCGGCGAAGACGCGCGGCAACGGAATGTCAAATACACCCCATAGATTGGCGGCGAACAGAGCCAAGAGCGCGATCATCAGAGCCAGGAACACCGGCTGCTGAAACTGAATCCCCCAGCCAACCGCCAGGCCCGCATGCTTCATCGCGATGGCCGCGCCGGCGAGCCCCCAAAAGGCCACCACAACCCCCGCCGCCGCCGCCAGAAAACCGCGCCGCACGGCCCATGGCGCCAGCGCCCCGGCGGTCGCCACCGACATCAACTTCAGCGACAACACCGGCAAGACACACGGCATTAGATTGAGAATAAACCCGCCCAGCACCGCCAAGGCGAGGATGGTCCACAGCGGTCGCCAACCGCGCGTCGCCGTTGCCGACCCGGCGGTCAGGCGGTTTTCGACGAAGCGGTCGCCATCGACCGCGGTCACGCGGAACGCGGCGCCGACCACCGGCGCCCGCCCCTGGACCGTCAGCGGCAAGGTCAACGTCGCCGTCCGGCGGTCGTTGTCGAAACGTCGTTCCGGCGCGCCGAAAGTCACACCATCCGGCCCCTCCGGGAACACATCCGGATTGACCAGGGGCGCGTCGGCGCTGAGCCGCACCCGCAACCGGTCGGGTGGCGTGCCGATGGCGTCGACCGCGGTGACACGCAGGCCGGCGCCGGAAAGGTCGCCGGGCACGCGCGCGCGGAAGCGATCGATCAATTGCGCGAAAGCTGACGGGGCGGCCGCCTCCGCCGGCAGGTCAAGGCTGAGGTCGGCCTCCAGCGGCAGGCAAATCTCCTTGCACATCAAGCCGCGCATACGCGCGCGCAACGACAGCGGCGCGCCCGGCCGAGCGATGGCCAGGCGCAGCGGGTAGACCACCTCATCGCCATAACCAAAGCTTTGCAAACCTAGGATGGAGAATCGCTTGGGCACCGGAAAGGCCATCTCGGCGCCGGCCAAATTGGTCGAGCCGGCCCATTCCAGCGAGGGCGGAAAACCGGCGTCGCCGGCCGACCGCCAATAAACCTTCCAGCCCGGCTGGAGGCGAATGTGCAGCCCCGCCGGCAAGCTGTCGCGGGTGCCGGTGGCGGTGGCCGCGGCGATCAAGCGAATTTCGGCGAAATCGCGCGCAACCCAGGGCGACGCGCCGGGCGCCGCCGCCGCCCGCGCGGCGGTCAAGCCGGCGCAGACAACCAAAATCAATGCCAACAGCGTTCTCATAATCTTGAATATAGTAGCTTTCCGGCGTATTTCGCCCCACTATTCCGCTGGCGAAAGTGGTCTTTCGTCTAAGAAAGCCCGAGCCCATGATCGATACCGACGACCCCTATCTGACCGGCCAGTTATTGATCGCCATGCCGGCGTTGCGCGACCCGCGCTTCGCGCGCACGGTGATCTTTATGTGCGCCCACAATGACGAGGGGGCGATGGGCCTGGTCGTCAATCGCTTGATCGGTTCGATCAGTTTCGACGCGCTGATGGAGGAATTGGATATCGCCCGCGAGGAGTTGCCGGTGCCGTGGAGCGCGCCGTCGATCCATTTCGGCGGGCCGGTGGAAACCAGCCGCGGCTTCGTTCTGCACAGCGCCGACTATACCTCGGAGGAAACCATCACTTTCGAAAGCCATTTGGCGATGACTTCAACGGTGGAGATTTTGCGCGACATCGCGATCGGCTGCGGGCCGCGCCAAGCCATGTTAGCCTTGGGCTACGCCGGCTGGGGACCAGGCCAATTGGACGAAGAAATGCAAGACAACGCCTGGCTCAACGTCGGCGCCGATGACGATATTATTTTCGACCAGGATTTGGACAGCAAATGGGAACGCGCGCTGGCCAAGATCGGTGTCTCGGCCTCTCTTTTGTCAAGCGAGGCCGGGCGCGCCTAATCGCTTTTCGCCGCCGGCAGGGCGGCCGCCAAAATCGACGACACGTCGCCGGCGTCCTGGGCCAAGCCGCGAGTTTCCGGCGTTTCGCGGCCCAGGGGTGTGGCCTCGACAAATCGGTAAATATCAGCGACCCCGCGGAAAATATCCGGTGTCAAGCCGACCGCCGCGAAGGTGTCGGCGATCTCCTCCATCTCGCCGACCCAGCGATACGCTTTCGGGCAGGATTGCGGCAACCAGGCGTCGGCGCGCGCGACCAAGGCGTTTTGGCTGAAACTCAGCTCGGCGTGCAAATCCTCGGCGCAGCCAAGCGCCCGGGCCGCCACCAGCGCCTCGATCTGCAAGGCGGTGATGCCTTTGGTCAAGCTGGCGTAGCACATCTTCAGACCGGAGGCGGCGCCAATCCCGCCGTCCATCGACCGAATATCCAGGCCCGCGTCACGCAGGCCATCCAACCGCGCCAAACCGTAACCGGCGACATAAATCCGGGGGCCCGCGTCGGCGCCGCGCGGCGGCCCGCCAATGATCCCGCCATCGATCATATCGATCCCGCGCGCGCCCAAGGCGGCGGCGATGTCCTGGGCGGTGGCCGGCGCAATCGCGTTCAGATCGACGAACAACGGCCGCGCGGCGCCGGCCGCCGCGGCCAAGCGCCGGGCGAAGGCGAGGGCCGAAGCCGGCGGCATCACCGACAAGACAATTTCCGCCTCGCCGGCCAACGTCGCCAGCCCGTCGACGGCGATGATCCCGGCGGTGGCGGCCAACTGCCGGCTACGCGGCGAACGATCAGTCAAATCGGTGATCACGCGCCAACCCGCCCCGACCAAGCGGTGGCCGATAGCGCTGCCCATATCGCCGGGTGCGACCACCGCGATGGTTGCCTGCGTCATTGTTCGGTTTCCCTGTTGCCCACCGCGACATTGTTGCAACCAAAACCCAGCCTGGCTAGTGTCGCCGCGCGAGCCGCGATGGCCGCCGGCCGGGAAAGGGACGGGCAGTGAAATATATTAGCACGCGCGGGGCGGCGCCGACGCTCGCCTTCGACGACGTTCTTGTGACCGGCCTGGCCCGTGACGGCGGGCTTTACGTGCCGGACAGCTGGCCGCAGTTTTCGGCCGCCGAGCTTCGCCGTTTTCGCCACTTGTCCTACGCCGACCTGGCCGAGGAGGTGATGCGCCCGTTCGTCGCCGGCAGCATCGATGACGCCAGCCTGCGGACCATTGTTCATGGCGCTTATCGCGATTTCGGCCACCCCGCGGTCGCACCGCTAAAGCAATTGGATCAGCGACTGTGGCTGATGGAATTGTTCCATGGCCCGACCCTGGCCTTCAAAGATTACGCCATGCAAGTACTCGGCCGCATGTTCGACCATGTCTTGAAAGCGCGTGGCGAGCGCGTGACCATCGTCGGCGCGACCTCGGGCGATACCGGTTCGGCGGCGATCGAAGCCTGCCGCGACCGCGAGGCGATCGATGTTTTCATCCTGTTTCCCGAGGGCCGGGTGTCGCCGGTCCAGCGCCGGCAAATGACCACGGTCGCCGCCGACAATGTCCACGCTATCGCCCTCGAAGGGCATTTCGACGATTGCCAGGACATGGTCAAGGCGCTGTTCAACGATCTGGCCTTCCGCGACCGCCTGGCCCTGTCGGCGGTGAACTCGATCAATTGGGCGCGGATCATGCCGCAGATCGTCTATTACATCGCCGCCGCCGTCGCCGTGGGCGCGCCTGATCGGCCGGTCGCCTTCAGCGTGCCGTCGGGCAATTTCGGCAATGTTTTCGCGGCCTATGGCGCGGCCCGCATGGGGTTGCCGATTTCCCACCTGCTGGTCGGCTCCAACCGCAATGATATCCTGGCTCGCTTTTTCGACAGCGGCACCATGGCCATCCATGGCGTCGAGCCCAGCTTGTCGCCGAGTATGGACATCCAAGTGTCGAGTAATTTCGAACGCCTGTTGTTCGACCTGATGGACCGNGACGGGGCGGCGGTGGCGGCGACCTTGAGCGCCTTCCGCGCGGACGGCCATTTCGCGGTCAGCCAGGGGCAATTGGCGCACGCGCGCGCCATGTTNCAGGGCCACGCGGTCGATGACGCCNCCATCCTGGCGCGTATCGCCGCCACCCGCGCCGCCACCGGCGAGGTGATCGATCCGCATACCGCCGTCGGTCTGGAAACCGCGGTGGCGCTGGGCGCCGAGATCGAGGCGCCGCTCATCGCCTTGGCCTGCGCCCACCCGGCCAAGTTTCCCGACGCCGTCGCCCAGGCGACCGGCGTCACCCCGGTCCTGCCGCCGCGTTTGGCCGATCTGATGGAGCGGCCGGAACGCGTGGATGTTCTGCCCAATGATNTGGAGANCATGAAGAACTTTATCGAGGACCGCGTCGGCGGCGCCCGCCGATGAGCGCGCCGACCCGTCAAATCACCCGGCTCGACAACGGTTTGACCGTGCTGACCGACCGCATGGCCAGTGTCGAAAGCGTGTCCCTCGGCGTTTGGATCGGGGTGGGCACCCGCCATGAGACGGCCGCCCATGGCGGCGTCGCGCATTTGCTGGAGCATATGACGTTCAAGGGGACCCGGCGCCGCGACGCCTTCGCCATCGCCGAGGAGATTGAGGATGTCGGCGGCCATTTGAACGCCTACACCGCGCGCGAACAAACCGCCTATTACGCCAAGGTCCTCAGCGAGGACGCACCGCTGGCCATCGATCTTTTGGCCGACATCCTACAGAACTCGCTGTTCGATGAGACCGAATTGACGCGCGAACGGGCGGTGGTCCTCCAGGAAATCGGCCAAGCCGCCGACACCCCCGACGATATTATTTTCGACGACTTCCAGGAAACCGCCTTTCCCGACCAACCGGTCGGCCGGCCGGTCCTTGGCCGAGCCGAAACCGTCGCTCGGATGAGCCGCGCCGCGGTCACCGATTTCGTCCGCCAGAATTACGCCGGCGACCGCATGGTGGTGGCCGCCGCCGGCAAGCTGGAACATGACGCCATCGTCGCGCAGGTCGCCGCCGCCTTCGCCGATTTACCGGCGGTCAGCCAAGCNAAGACGGCGCCGGCCCGCTACCGGGGCGGCGAACATCGCACCGACAAGGAATTGGAACAGGTTCACCTGGTGNTGGGGTTCGACGGGGTCAGTTTCGACGACCCGGATTTTTACGCCTTGCAAGTGTTCTCAACCCTGTTCGGCGGCGGCATGTCCTCGCGGCTGTTCCAAGAAGTGCGCGAAAAACGCGGCCTCGCCTATTCCATTTACTCTTTCACCTCGTCCTTCAACGACGGCGGTATTTTTGGCATCTACGCCGGCACCGGCCCGGACCAAATTGGCGAATTAATCCCGGTTTTAACCGACCAGATGGGCGCCGCCGGCGCGGCCGTTGACGACGCCGAACTGGCGCGNGCCAAGGCGCAATTGAAATCGGGCCTGTTGATGAGCCAGGAATCCACCGCCAACCGGGCCGAACAGATGGCCCAGCATATGTTGGTACGTGGCCGGATCGTCGAGGTCGCCGACCTGGTCCGGAAAATTGAGGCGATTGACAGCGCCGCCATTGGCCGCGCCGTCGCCCGCCTGCGCGCCGCGCCGCCGACCGTGGCCGCCACCGGACCGCTCGCCGGTTTGGAGAGTTACGAGCNNATCTGCGCNCGGCTAGCCTAACCGACGCNGGCCGGCNGGATGNATTTTGGNGGCGAAATATNGCGCCGCGAAGGCTTGCCAACCCGCCGGCGAGTGGCGAGACTANGNCTTTAGATCCGNGCGGAGNCGCCGCCATGGTGCTCGCCTTTTTCTCACCCGGCAAAAACGATCAACGCATTACCTTGCCGCGCACCTTTTTGCGGCCNCCGGCGCGCNNCGATTGGGCNGCNTGGACGCAATTGCGCGCGGAAAGCCGTGATTTTCTGCAGCCGTGGGAGCCAACATGGCCTAGTGACGTGCTGTCCAAAGGCTCCTTCCGCCGGCGCCTGACGCGCTATAACGAGGATTGGGAACAGGATCGCGGCTACAGCTTTTTCATTTTCCGCCGCGATGACGACGAATTGCTGGGCGGCATCACCTTGTCCAACGTTCGCCGCGGCGTCAGTCAAAGCTGTTCCTTCGGCTATTGGATCGGCCGGCCGCATATTCGCCAGGGCTATATGAGCGAGGCGATTTACGGCGCCACTTGTTTCGCCTTCGACAAACTCGCCATGCATCGCATCGAGGCCGCTTGCCTGCCCCATAACGCCGCCAGCCAGGCGGTGCTGCGCCGCGCCGGCTTCAGCCACGAGGGATTGGCCCGCAAATATCTGCGCATCAACGGCCAATGGGCCGATCATCTGGTGTTCGCCCTGCTACGCGAGGATTTCTATCCGCGCGGCGAACAGCCGTAGACCGTTGGTCTAGGCCACGCCCAGCTTGTTGTGCAGGGCGGAACTGGACGTGGTGTACTGAAAGCGCAGCTTGCGGTNCGGGTGGACAATCCGATGCGCCGCCTGGGCCATCAAAGCGGCTTCATGAAAACCTGACAAAATCAGCTTCAATTTGCCGGGATAGGTGTTGATGTCACCGATAGCGAAAATACCCGGGGTCGTGGTCTCAAACTTCTCGGTGTCGACCGGGATCACGTTTTCGGTGAGGTTGAGGCCGAAGTCGGCGATCGGGCCAAGCTTCATGGTCAGGCCGTAAAAAGCCAGGAGGCTATCCGCCGGCCGGCGCAGGGCGTCGCCCTCTTTCGGCTTGATGACCACCGCCGACAGATCGGGGGCCTCGCCGATCAGCTCGGCGATCTGGCCAATCACCAAATCGACCGCCCCGTCGGCGACCAGGGCGCGCATTTTGTTGACCGTGTCGGGCGCCGCGCGAAACTCGTCACGGCGGTGGATCAGGGTTAGCGACTTGGCCAGCGGCGCCAAATTGACGGTCCAGTCCAAAGCCGAGTCGCCGCCACCGGCGATAACCAAATCCTGGCCTCGGAATTTTTCCATTTCGCGGACCGCGTAAAACACCGATTGGCCTTCATAGCCGTCGATGCCAGCGATTGGCGGGCGTTTGGGCATGAAACTGCCGCCGCCGGCGGCGATCACCAGAACCGGCGCCTCCAGAACCGCGTCGCGGTCGGTGGTCAAGCGCCAGGTCCCCGCCTCGGTGCGCGTCAAGCCGGTGG
This sequence comes from Nisaea sp., assembly GCA_002694075.1. Taxonomy (GTDB): domain Bacteria; phylum Pseudomonadota; class Alphaproteobacteria; order Thalassobaculales; family Thalassobaculaceae; genus TMED26. Next base: position 3,220 of record NZLB01000023.1, on the reverse strand, counting down.
CCATATGACCGAGGTGAAGCGCCGGCGCGAAGGGTTTGATCTGTTCCATCAAACGGTCGACCAATTCCTGGCCGGTGCAGACCGGCACCGCCGGGATATCGTAAATTGGCTTTTCCGGGTACAGTTCGGCGCATTGGCCGCCCGGCTTGTCGAGAATATCGACAAGCTGGCAAGTAAGGTCCAGGAGCCCCAACTCGAACACCGCGAACAGGCCACAAGGGCCGGCGCCGATAATGATTACATCGCTTTTTTGCGGGTCTTGGGCCATGGTCGAACCTTTCTCGGCGGCGGCACTTTGCGCGACCAATTGGCCGGTTGACCGGCCCGTCGGCAAAGCTTAGCTACGGGGCTGTGATATATTGGATATTTACCCTGTTGCCCAGGTTTCAAGAGATGGCCGTGATCACCGCGCCCGCATCCCTTCCCCGTGACGCCAGCTCGGCGGTGGCCGGCTGGCTGTTCACCGTGGCTGGCCTGGTCGCCGCGATGATCTTGATCGGCGGCATCACCCGGCTGACCGATTCCGGCCTGTCGATGGTCGAATGGCGGCCATGGAGCGGAATTCTGCCGCCGCTCAGCCAGGCCGAGTGGCAACGTGTCTTCGCTCTTTATCAGGAAAGCCCGGAATTCCGGCATCTGAATTTCTGGATGTCGCTGGACGATTTCAAACGTATTTTTTGGTGGGAATTCATCCATCGCGTCTGGGGCCGCCTGATCGGCTTGGCCTATGGCTTGCCGCTGCTTTGGTTTTGGTGGCGCGGCGCGATTCCCGCCAACCTCAAGCCGCGGGTGCTGTTGCTTTTGCTGCTCGGCGGCGCGCAAGGGGTGATCGGCTGGTGGATGGTCAAAAGCGGCCTGGTCAACGACCCGGCGGTCAGCCAATACCGCCTGGCCGCCCATTTGATGATGGCCATGCTGATCCTTGGCCTTTTGCTGTGGACCGGTTTGGACGCGCGCGGTGCGGCGGCCCGTATAACCGGCGATGGGGCGATGCCCATCGACCCGCGCGCGCGGCGCGGCGCACTGGTTTGCCTGGTTCTGCTGGTGACCACCATCGCCGCCGGCGCCTTTGTCGCCGGGCTCGACGCCGGCCTCGCCTACAACACGTTTCCGCTGATGGACGGCCAATGGGTGCCGCCGGGCTACTTGGACCAGGCGCCGTGGTGGCGTAACCATTTGGAAAACACCGCCTCGGTACAGTTCAATCACCGTCTGTTGGCGACCGTCACGGCGGTGGCGATCATCGCCAACTGGTTTTCCCTGCGGCGCCGACCTGTGGCGGCCCGGGCGCGGCGTTGGGCGGCGCTGGCGGCGGCCCTGGCCGGTGGCCAATTCACCCTTGGCGTGGCGGTGATTTTGTTGGCCGTGCCGGTGGCTCTCGGCGCCCTTCACCAATTGATGGCGGTGGCCCTGTTCGCGGCCATGGTGACGATGGTTCATGGCCTTGTCCGACCCGCGCGCGGCTGAACGGCGCGCCCGCGCCCTCGATTACCCCTACCGGCCGGCGGCGGATGACTATCTGTTCACCGGCGCCGCTGCGCGGCCCTGGCCAGAAACACTCGACCTCCGCCACCGCACGCCGGTGATCGCCGCCGGCTCCAACCGTGCGCCGGCGCAGTTGCGGCGCAAATTCGGCGACGCCGCGACGGTGCCGGTGAGCCGCGCCTGGCTGGCCGATCATGACGTGGTGTACAGCGCCCATGTCGCCCGCTATGGCGCCATCCCGGCCTGTCTGTTTCCGGCGCCCGACACGCGGGTGGCGGTCTGGATCACCTGGCTCGATGACACACAATTGGCGTGCATGCATGAAACCGAGGCGGTCGGTATCGCCTATGACTACGCCCATATCGACGCCGCCCTTGCCGACGGCCGTGGCGTGGCCGGCGTGGAAAGCCTGGGTTTTTATCGCGGCCGGCGCGGCGCCTTGGCCGATCGCGGACGGCCGCTGGCGCTGTCCGCCATCGCCGCCGAAAATCGCCAGCTAGCGGCGGTGGCGCAAGGCGAGATCCTGGACCGTCTGCACCAACGCCACGGTCACGGCGCGTTTGACGCCTGGCTCGACCAATTGACCCAAAACGCGGATTTGCGCCACCAGGTGACCATCGCCCTTGCCGCCGACGCCATCCCCTGGCCGGATTAGGGCAGGACGCGCCAGATTGTCGTCGTGCGCGTCGACGCGTCCTCGAGGTCGGCCATCGTCGGCACGACCATGGTGGCGACCGGCGCCAAGGCCGCCCGCGGCAGATAGTCGCGCCCGGGATCCCCAATCAACACGGTCACCCCGGCGCCGGCCTGGGCGCGCAGCCAGGCCATCACCCGCGTGGTCATATCCCGCTCGTAACAGATATCGCCGGCGGTGATCAGGTCGATCCGGTCGGGCGCGCCCGAGGCCGCCTCGGTCACGTCACGGTCAACCACCGCCAAGTGCTCGCCCAGCCCGTTGAGCCGCGCGTTGGCGGCGATCGCGGCGCAGGCGAAGGGATCGATGTCATTGGCCCATACCCGCCGGGCGCCGGCTCGCGCGGCGGCGAGGGCGACGAGGCCGGAGCCGGCGGCGAAATCAAACACCCGGCGGCCGGTGACCAGTTCGGGGTGGTCCAAAAGGTGGCGGGCCAGAGCCTGCCCACCGGCCCAGGCGAAGGCCCAAAACGGCGGCGGCACGCCGGCGTCGGCCAATTGCCGCTCCGTCGCCTGCCAGATGGCGGTGCTCTCATCGGCGGTATGCAGCGAGAGCTCGGGCACCAGGGCGACCGGCCGCACCACCGTGTTGTCGGCGATGAAGGCGGTCAGGGAGGCGCGCTCAACCAAGCGCCAAGGCGCCCATCACCAGGGCGCCGAACAGGCGATTGGATTTGAACACCGCGAGGCACGCGGCCGGCGCGTCGAGGTCGACGGTCATCACCTGCCAGGCCAGATGGCCGCCGGCCAAGGCCAAGACCGCGAAACTGGGCCACCCCAGGCCGGCCAACCAGGCGGCGCCGGCGATTCCGGCCAGCGCCGCGGCGTAAAACCCCCAAAGCCACGGCCGGGTGCCGTCGCCCAGGCGCAGGGCCGTTGATTTGACCCCGATGAGGGCGTCGTCTTCCTTATCCTGATGGGCGTAAATGGTGTCATAACCAAGGGTCCAAGCGATCCCGCCGAGGTATAGCGCCAAGGCCGCCGGCGCCACCGCCCCGGTGACCGCCGCCCACCCCATCACCGCCCCCCAATTGAAAGCGAT
>NZLB01000022.1 GCA_002694075.1 Nisaea sp. | reverse complement strand
GACGTTACGCCGATCCCGCATAACGGCTGTCGCCCGCGCAAGCGCCGCCGGGTGTAATAGCCCGTTCGGCGGCCGTGCGCCGCCGTTGATGCCGGTCCCGGCATCGCACCTTGTGCTAATCGGAGCCTTCGCGGCTCATTGGAAGAAAGGCCCCCACGTGATTCAAAAAAACTGGCAATCACTCATTAAGCCAACCAAGTTGGACATCCAGAGCGGGCAGGAAAATAAGCATCGTGCGACCATTGTCGCCGAGCCTCTGGAGCGCGGTTTTGGCCTGACCCTCGGTAACGCGTTGCGCCGGATCCTTCTGTCGAGCCTGCAAGGCGCGGCGGTCACGGCAATTCAAATCGACGGCGTGCTGCACGAGTTTTCGTCCTTCCCGGGCGTTCGCGAGGATGTTACCGACATCGTCTTGAACGTGAAGGCGATTGCCTTGCGGATGCATGCCGAAGGGCCGAAACGCATGCGTTTGACCGCCGAAGGTCCGGGCGAAGTGACCGCCGGGATGATTGAAACCGGCCCCGACATCGAAATCATGAATACCGATCTAGTCATCTGCACTTTGGATCGCGGGGCCTCAATTTCCATGGAATTGATTGTCGAGAACGGTAAAGGCTATGTCGCCGGCAACGCCAGCCGGCCGGAAGACGCGCCCATCGGCCTGATCCCGGTCNACGCNATTTTCAGTCCGGTGCGCCAGGTCACCTANAAGGTNGATAACAGCCGGGTTGGCCAGGTCACCGACTATGACAAGCTGTCGATCACCCTGGAAACCGACGGCTCGATCACGCCCGAGGACGCCATCGCCTACGCCGCGCGCATTCTGCAGGACCAGTTGCAGTTGTTCATTAATTTTGAAGAGCCGCGCTCGGAAGCCGAACCGGACGAAAAACATGAGTTGCCGTTCAACAAGAACCTGCTGCGCAAGGTNGATGAACTGGAATTGTCGGTGCGTTCGGCCAATTGCTTGAAGAACGACAACATCGTTTACATNGGCGATTTGGTGCAAAAGACCGAGTCCGAGATGTTGCGGACGCCGAANTTCGGCCGTAAAAGCCTNAACGAAATTAAGGAGGTTCTGGCGACCATGGGNCTCGCCCTGGGGATGGAAATCACCAATTGGCCGCCGGAAAATATTGAGGATTTGGCCAAACGCCTCGAGGAACCTTATTGANNCGCCCCACCACCGGGCGTCACTGGGAGTAATGCCATGCGTCACCGCAAGAGTGGCCGGAAACTGAACCGCACCGCNAGCCATCGCAAGGCCATGCTGAAAAACATGGCGGCGGCGCTGATCAAACACGAGCAGATTGTCACCACCCTGCCCAAGGCGAAAGAACTGCGGCCGGTGGTTGAGAAGCTGATCACCTTGGGAAAGCGTGGCGACTTACACGCCCGCCGCTTGGCNTTCGCCAAGCTGCGTGACGATGTGATGACCAAGAAACTGTTTGATGTCTTGGCCGATCGTTATCGCACCCGTCCAGGTGGCTACACCCGGGTGTTGAAGGCCGGCTTCCGCTATGGCGACAGCGCGGCGATGGCGGTGATCGAATTGGTCGACCGGGACGAGGATGCCCGCGGGCAGNACTCCGGCCCGGTCGAGGTTGAGGCCGGCGACTACGAAAGCGCCATGCCGGCGGCGATTTAANCGGTCGGTTTGCGATCCAAAAAACCCCGGCCCGGCCGGGGTTTTTTATGGCCACGGCATCGGCGGCCTTGAAGCCGGCCGAATTTAGACCGACATTGCGGGGACGCTTTGCCCCTTGGGGCCGCATGGAGCCCGCGCGTGATGTTCTCTCNNTNCCTTCTNCGGACCGCTTTGCTCTGCCTCTTCGCGGCCGCGCCGGCCATCCCGAGCGCGCCGGCCGCCAGCGAGGTGCCGACCGACCGGCAACAGATCACCTTGTCATTCGCGCCGTTGGTCCAGAAAGTCGGCCCGGCGGTGGTCAACATCTACACTAAGACGGTGACTGTCGACCGCCGACGCGGGCCGTTCGGCGATCCCTTTTTCGAACAATTTTTTGGCGACATGTTCGGCGGTTTCGGCGGTCGAAAGCGGGTGCAAAACGCCCTTGGCTCGGGGGTTATTTTGGACCCCGACGGTTTGATCGTCACTAATCACCATGTCATCAAGGAGGCGACGGAAATACGTGTCGTCCTGTCCGACCGCCGCGAATTCGACGCCGAGGTGGTGGTCGACGATCCGCGCACCGATTTGGCGGTGCTGCGGGTGAATGCCGGTGGCACACCTCTGCCGGCGGTGGTGATGGCCGATTCCGACGAACTTTTGGTGGGTGATTTGGTGCTCGCCATCGGCAACCCGTTTGGGGTCGGCCAAACGGTCACCAGTGGGATTGTCTCGGCTCTGGCGCGGACCACGCAGGGCATTGCCGATTACAGTTTCTTTATTCAGACCGACGCGGCCATCAACCCCGGTAACTCGGGCGGCGCGCTGATTGCCATGGATGGCCGGTTGGTGGGGGTAAACACCGCTATCTTCTCTAACCGTAAGGGCGGTGGTGGCAATGTCGGCATTGGTTTCGCGGTCCCCTCCAACATGGTGCGCACGGTCCTGGAAGCAGCCCGTAACGGTCGGGTCGAGCGGCCATGGGTGGGCGCCCGGCTGCAAAGCGTGACCTCCGATCTGGCCGCGCAATTCGGCCTCGACCGGCCAGGCGGCGCGGTGATCACCAAACTGGCGCCAAAGGGCCCGTTCGCGCGGGCCGGCTTGCGGGTTGGGGATATTATTTTGCGGGTCGGCGGGCGCGAGGTGAATGACCGCCAGGCGATTAACTACCGCATCGGCACCAGCGCCCTGGGCAGCCAGTTGCCGGTCGATTTTCGCCGCCGTGGCGCGGCGCGGGTGGCAACGGTGGCAATGGTCGCGGCGCCGCGCCGGCCGGCCGCCAATGTGACATCGCTACGCGCCCGGACGCCTTTGCAAGGAGCCTCTATCGCCAATATGTCGCCGGCCTTCGCTTTGGAGACGGGCTATGACGACTTGGTCGCCGGGGTGCGCGTGATGGCCGTGCCACGCGGCAGTCCGGCGGCTCGTTCCGGCTTTCGCCCTGGCGATTTATTGGTCTCCGTCAATGACCGAAAAATCGCCCGGGTCAGCGATGTGAAGCGGATCCTTGGCGGTCGATCGGCCGGTTGGGTGATCGCCATCCGCCGCAACGGCAAGGTGCTGACCGGCGAGTTCAAGGGGTAGGGCGATGTCCCTGTTTGAGCAAGAGGCGCCCCGTCCTTTGGCCGATCGCCTGCGGCCCGGCACGTTGACAGAGGTTGTCGGCCAGGACCACCTGTTGGCGCCGGACGCGCCGCTGGGGCGGATGCTCGCCCAGAGGCAATTGGCGTCGATGATCCTCTGGGGGCCGCCGGGCTGCGGCAAGACCACCATTGCCCGCCTTTTGGCCACGGCCTCCGATTTGGAGTTCGTGCCCCTGTCGGCGGTGTTCTCGGGTGTCGCCGAACTGCGTAAGGTTTTCGAGGCGGCCCGCGAACGCCGGGCGATGGGTCGCGGCACTTTGTTGTTCATGGATGAAATCCACCGCTTCAACCGCGCCCAACAGGACGGTTTTCTGCCCTATGTCGAGGATGGCACGGTCACCCTGGTTGGGGCGACCACCGAGAACCCGAGCTTTGAGCTGAATGCCGCCCTCTTGTCGCGGGCCCAGGTGCTGGTTCTGCGTCGCTTGGACGCCGCCGCGTTGGAGAATTTGCTGGCCCGCGCGGAGGGTGATTTGAACCAGGCTCTGCCGCTGACGGCGGACGGTCGCGCGGCGTTGATCGCCATGGCCGATGGCGACGGCCGTTTTCTGCTAAATCTCATTGAAAGCGTGCTGCGCGCCGCCCCTGACGCGCCGCTTGACGCCGCCGGGGTCGCCGGGGCGCTGCAAAAGCGCGCGCCGGTTTACGATAAGAACAAGGAAGAGCATTACAACCTGATCAGTGCCTTGCACAAATCCCTGCGCGGCTCGGACACCGACGCGGGACTCTATTGGCTCAACCGCATGTTGGCGGGCGGCGAGGACCCGCGCTATATCCTGCGCCGCCTGACCCGTTTCGCGGTTGAGGATATTGGCCTCGCCGATCCTCAGGCGGTTGGCCAAGCGATCGCCTGTTGGCAGACCTATGAGCGCTTGGGCTCGCCGGAAGGGGATTTGGCGGTCGCCCAATTGGTCATCTATCTGGCCACCGCGCCCAAGTCGAACGCCGCCTATCGGGCGCATAAGGCGGCCGCCCGCGCGGCGCGCGACACCGGCTCGCTGATGCCGCCGAAGCATATCCTGAACGCCCCCACCAAGTTGATGGACACGCTTGGCTACGGCCGCGACTACCGCTATGACCATGACGCCGAGGACGGCTTTTCCGGTCAGAATTATTTTCCCGATGACATGCCGCGAGCGCGTTTCTACGACCCGGTCGAGCGTGGCTTCGAACGCGAGGTAAGAAAGCGCCTGGCTTATTGGGACAAACTGCGCGCCGCCCGCGCCGGCGACGACAGCCCTCCGGGCGAGCCGCCGGCCGACGCGACATAGGTGCCCATGATCCCCAGCTTTGACATGTTCGTCGGCATCGATTGGTCCGGCGCCCGGGGGCCGCGTCTGCGCGGTTTGCAGGTCGCCGCCTGCCGGCCCGGCAAGGCCGCGCCGGCGCTGGTGCCACCGCCGGTGGGTGGGTATTGGACGCGCCGGGCCGTGCATGATTGGTTGTTGGCGTTGCGCGCCGACGGCCATCGGGTGCTGGCCGGTATCGATTTCGCCTTCGCCTATCCCCGCCATGATCGCGGCGCCTATTTTCCGGGTGTCGCGGCCTCGCCGGCGACGGCGCCGGCCCTTTGGGCACTGGTCGAAGAGCTTTGCGCGGATGCTGAGGATTTCTACGGCGGGCCATTTTACCGCGACCGCCGGCGGCCCTTTCACGCCTATTTGAACGCGCCGGGCCACCGTGGCCATTTGTTTGAAAGCCGCCGCCGCCTGACCGAGTTACAGTGCCGGCGGATCACCGCGCCAAGCCCGGTTTTCAACTGCGTCGGGCCGGCATCGGTGGGGATCGGTTCGCTCGCCGGTATGCGCCTGCTGCATGCCTTGACGGAAGCCGCCAACCCAGCGGCGGCCTGGCCGTTCGCGCCGCCGATGGCCGGCTTGACGGTGGTCGAGATTTTCCCGCGCCTTTATTTCAAGCTGGTCGGCGCCGACCCGCGGGCGTGGGCCGATCCGGACAATTTGGCGGCCGCCATCACCGGCTGGGACAGCGCGCCGCCCGCGTCCGCCCGCGTCGCCAGCGAGGATGAGGCCGACGCGCTCATTGCGGCCGCCGCCCTTCGCCGGCTCGCCGACCGCCCGGCGGTTTGGTCGGCGCCCGCCGCGGCCGGCCCGGCGGCCGGCTTGGAAGGCTGGATATTCGGGGTCGAGTGGGTTAATGACCTGGCATGAACATGCTGCTCGCCGTTGCCTTGGGCGGCGCCGTCGGCGCTGTCCTGCGCTATAAAATCACCCTCTGGTCGGCCGCCGCCCTGGGCGCCGGGTTTCCCTATGGCACCTTGTTCGTCAACGTGGTCGGCGCCTTCGCCATGGGTGTGGTGGTGCAATGGTTGGCCGCGCGCGGTGGTGTCGACCCCGCTTTGAAAGCTATGGTGACCACAGGGCTCTTGGGGGCGCTGACCACTTTTTCGACCTTTTCCTTCGATGCCTTTGGCTTGGCGACGCGTGGCCAGATGGGCCTGGCGGCCTTTTATGTGGCGGCCTCGGTGGCGCTTTCGCTGGTGGCCCTGGTGGCTGGCATGGTCCTGGTGAAAGGCGGCCTGCCGTGAGCGGCGTGACGAACAGAACGGTCACTGACGGCGAGGATGACAGCCGGCTCGACCGTTGGTTCAAACAGCATTACCCGAGCCTGGCGCGCGGCCGCTTGGAGAAATTGCTGCGCACTGGCCAAATTCGAGTCGATGGCGGGCGGGTGAAAGCCGGGCATCGCTTGCGGGCGGGGCAGACGGTGCGGGTGCCGCCACTGGGCCTCGAGACCGCGGCGCCTGCGCCGGCGCGGCGCCTGCGCTCGCGCGATGACACGGCCGGCCACCAAGCCACCGCCAAACTGCTTGCCGACGCGGTGCTGTACCGGGACGACGCCGTTTTGGTGATCAACAAACCGGCCGGGTTGCCGGTGCAGGGCGGTTCCGGCAGCCCGCTGCATGTCGACGGCGCCTTGGATGGGTTGCGGTTCGGCCATGGTGAACGTCCGCGCCTGGTCCACCGGTTGGACAAGGACACCTCCGGCGCTTTGGTGCTGGCGCGTGACGCGGCGGCGGCGCGCTGGTTGACCGCCGCCTTCCGTGGCCAGGACGCGCAAAAACTCTATTGGGCGATGGTCATTGGCGAGCCGCAGCCGCGCCAGGGACAGGTCGACCTGCCGCTGGCCAAACGGCCAGGCCGCGCCGGCGAAAAAATGACGGTCGATCACGAGTCCGGGAACCGCGCTATTTCCCGCTACACGGTGGTCGAAAACCTGGCCGGCAAGGTTAGCTTCGTGGCGATGACACCGGTCACCGGGCGCACCCATCAATTGCGGGTTCATATGGCCGAAATCGGCGTGCCGGTGCTCGGCGACGGTAAATATGGCGGCAAGGAGGCCTTCTTGGTTGGCGACGGGGTGTCGCGCAAACTGCATCTGCACGCCCGACGGCTGCGCTTGTGCCGGCCGGACGGGGAGGTTTTGGATGTGTCGGCGCCGCCCCTTGGCCATTTCGCGCAATCGCTGGCCTTTTTCGGTTTCGAACAAGCCGCCGGCGACGCCGCCTTCGCCCGGTTATTTGAGGTCGGGGTATGAGCGGCCGTCTTAAAATGGCGGTTTTCGACCTTGACGGCACCTTGGTTGACAGTTTGGGGCATATCGCGCGGGCGATGGCGACGGCGTTCACGGCGGCGGATTTGGCGCCGCCGCCGGTCGCCGCCGTGCGCGCCATTATCGGCCTGCCCCTGGCAACGGCTGTGACCCACCTGGCGCCCCCCTTGCCGAGCGCGCGGATCGAGACGATTGTCGCCGCCTATAAGGACAGCTACCACGCCCAGGTGGTCGCCGCGGCCGGCGTCGAACCGCTTTACGAGGGCGCACGGGCGGCCTTGGACGCGCTGGCCGCCGCCGATTGCTTGTTGGCGGTGGCGACCGGCAAGGGGCGCCGGGGCCTCATCAATGTGCTCGAAGGCCATAACCTGCGCAATCATTTCATCAGCCTCCAGTCGGCCGATGACGCGCCCGGCAAACCGCATCCGGCCATGCTATTGCAGGCCCTCGACACCGCCGGCGTGGCGCCGGAAGACGCGGTGATGATCGGCGACACCAGCTTTGACATGGAGATGGCGCGCAACGCCGCCGTCGCGGCCGTCGCGGTGACGTGGGGCTATCATGACCGGCGTCGCCTGGCCGAGCATGGCCCGGCGGCGACGATTGACGACTTTCGACAACTGTATCCCGCGGTTGAATCTCTCATATTGAGATAAACCATGGGAGGCAGTTATGCGCACCGTCAAAATCGTCACTGTGGTGGTTGGCGCGCTGAGCCGGACCCTCAGCAGCGAAGATTTATTGGCCGCGCGCGGCACCACCACCTTGGATCTGGTCAGCCGGGGGCTGACGCCGCGGGCGCTGCTGAAAGCCGTCGATGGTCAGTCTGTGTTGATCAGCCGCGATGGGCGCATCAAATCGCGTTATTGGAAATTGATCGCGCTCGATCTCGCAACCGAGTTTGAGAAATTGGGTAACGTCGATGAGATGCAGGAAATGGCCTGCGCGGTCGCGCGTTTCGACATTACCGGCGTTGTCGCGCGGAGCGTTGTCGCCATGGTCGATGGCAAAGAAATCACCGTCGCCGCCGAAGGCGATGTCAACCTCGGCGGCCAAAACCTGGACCTGTTGATTACGCCGGCGCCGAAAGACCCGGCGGTGTTCAGCCCGGCCGCACCGATCCGGGTGAAAGGGCCATGGGCCGATTTGTCGGTGCTGCCGGACACCGTCTCGGTGCTGAAATCGCTTGGCGCCATCGGCCTCGGCGCGACGGTGAGTCCGGCGTTGCTGATCCTGCCGTTCATGAGCACCGGCTCCAAAGAACCGCCTTGCGATGTGGCGGTCGCGGTGGCCGAGGGGCGGGCGCCGCCGCGGGTAAAGAAAAAGCAAGGGGTCGCGGACGCGGTCAAGTCGCTGTTGCCGAAATTAAAGGATGGCGAAGCGCAACGCGGCAAGGTGCCGGTCTTGAAGAAACTGGTCCCCAAATCGCCCAAGAAGCTGCTAGATAAATTGAAGCTCTTCGGAAAGGACTAAGGACGGTCCCGCGTGAAACGCTTTTATGAAACCGCCACGGTGGCCGCCGCCGACGGCGGTTATCAAATCATGCTCGACGGGCGGCAATTGAAATCGCCGGCCAAACGCTCCCTCACGCTGCCAAGCGCCGCCCTGGCCGAGGCGGTGGCCAGCGAGTGGCGCGCCCAGGGCGAGAAAATCCTGCCCAAAACCATGACCATGATGACCCTGGCGGCAACCGCGGTGGACCGGGTGACACCCCAACGTGACCATGTGGTCGATGGCATCGCCGCCTACGCCGGTACCGACCTGTTGTGTTATCCTGCCGAGGGGCCGGCGGATTTGGTGGCCCGTCAAAACAGCCATTGGCCGCCGCTTTTGGACTGGCTGGCCGCGCGCCATGGCGCCCAGTTGGCGGTCGCTGATAGTTTGATGCCGCTTCGTCAATCACCGCAGGCTTTGGCCCGGGTGCGCGCCGCCATTGACGCGCATGACGATTTTGAACTGGTCGCCCTGCATGCGGTGACCAGTGCCGCGGGCTCGGTGGTGGTGGCGTTGGCGATGCTGGATGGCCACCTTGACGGCGAGCGCGCCTTCACCGTTTCGCAATTGGACGAAAGCTATCAAATCGAGCGCTGGGGGTTGGACGAAGAGGCCGAGAAGCGCCGCGATGGCCTGCGCGCGGCGATCTTGGANGCCGCGAAATTTGTTCAGGTTTTGCGCCATTGATGCTATCCNAANNNGCTTGAAANCGGCCGCAACCAAGAGGAAAAAANATGCAGGAGATTCTTCGGCGCNTGGAGGAAAAACGAGCGGCGGCGCGGGCCGGTGGCGGGGAACGCCGGGTCAAAGCACAGCACGCCAAGGGCAAGCTGACCGCGCGCGANCGCCTTGAACTCTTGCTGGACGCCGGGTCGTTTGAGGAATGGGATATGTTCGTCGAGCACCGCTCGGTGGATTTCGGCATACAGGACCAGAAGGTGCCAAGTGACGGGGTGGTCACCGGCTATGGCACCATCAACGGCCGGCTGGTGTTTGTGTTTAGCCAGGATTTCACGGTCTTCGGCGGTTCCCTGTCGGAGGCCCATGCCGAGAAGATCTGCAAGATCATGGACCAGGCGATGCGGGTCGGCGCGCCGGTCATCGGCCTCAACGATTCCGGCGGCGCCCGCATTCAAGAAGGGGTCGCCTCGCTGGGTGGGTACGCCGAAGTGTTTCAGCGCAACGTTCTGGCCTCCGGTGTGGTGCCGCAGGTCTCCATGATCATGGGCCCCTGCGCCGGCGGTGCGGTGTACTCGCCGGCCATGACCGACTTCATTTTCATGGTCAAGGACAGTTCCTACATGTTCGTGACTGGCCCGGATGTGGTCAAAACAGTCACCCATGAGACCGTCACCCAGGAGGAATTGGGCGGCGCCATCACCCACACCACCAAGTCCGGTGTCGCCGATTTGGCCTTTGAGAACGATGTTGAGGCGCTGCTCAATCTGCGCCGGTTCATGGACTTTCTGCCCAGTTCGAACCGCGAGGCGCCGCCCCAGCGCGTTACCGCCGACCCGGCCGACCGGCCGGAACCTTCCCTGGATAGCCTGGTGCCGAGCAATCCCAACAAGCCCTACGACATGAAGGAATTGATCACCAAGGTGGTCGACGAGGAGGACTTTTTCGAACTACAGCCCAATTTCGCCGGTAATATCCTCATCGGCATGGCCCGGATGCATGGCCAAGTGGTCGGCATCGTGGCCAATCAGCCGATGGTGCTGGCCGGCTGTTTGGATATCGATAGTTCCAAGAAAGCCGCGCGTTTCGTGCGTTTCTGTGATTGTTTCAACATCCCCATCCTGACCTTTGTCGATGTGCCCGGCTTTTTGCCGGGTACCAGCCAGGAATATGGCGGGATCATCAAGCACGGCGCCAAATTACTTTATGCCTATGCCGAAGCGACGGTGCCGAAAGTCACCGTGATTACCCGCAAAGCCTATGGCGGGGCCTATGACGTGATGTCGTCGAAACATCTGCGCGGTGACGTCAACTATGCCTGGCCGTCGGCGGAAATCGCGGTGATGGGCCCGAAAGGCGCGGTCGAAATTATTTTCCGTGAGGATATCGGCGACGAGGAAAAAATCGCCGAGCGCACGGAGAAGTATCGCGAGAAATTCGCCAATCCGTTTGTCGCCGGTGCGCGTGGCTATATCGACGATGTGATCATGCCACATAACACCCGGCGGCGGATTTGCCGCGCACTCGCCATGCTGCGCAACAAATCCCTCGAAAACCCCTGGAAGAAGCACGACAACATCCCGCTATAGGCGGGTGCGGCGATGTTTTTCCCTCCTGACCGGTGGACCCGACAGCATGTTTTCAAAAATTCTAATCGCCAATCGCGGTGAAATCGCTTGCCGGGTCATGCGCACGGCGCGGGCCATGGGCATTAAGACGGTGGCCGTCTACTCCGATGCCGATGTCGATGCGGTTCATGTGGCGATGGCCGATGAAGCGGTCCGCATCGGTCCCCCGCCCTCGGCGGAAAGCTATTTGGTTATCGACGCCTTGTTGGCGGCGATCAAGGAAACCGGCGCCGACGCCGTCCATCCAGGATATGGCTTTGTGTCGGAAAACGCCGCCTTCGCCGAGGCCTTGGCGGAGGCCGGTGTGGCTTTTATCGGTCCGGGGCCGGCGGCGATCCGGGCCATGGGCGACAAGATTGAATCCAAAAAGCTGGCGGACGCCGCCGGGGTCAACACGGTGCCGGGCTATCTCGGCGCCTTGGAGGACGCCGAGGCCGCCGTCAAAGTCGCCGAGGAGATCGGCTTTCCGGTCATGATCAAGGCGTCGGCCGGCGGCGGCGGTAAGGGCATGCGCGTGGCCTGGAACGCCGAGGAAGCGCGTGAGGGCTTTCGGTCGGCGGTCAATGAGGCCAAATCCAGCTTTGGCGATGACCGTGTGTTCATCGAGAAATTTGTCGAGGAACCGCGCCATATCGAAATTCAGGTGCTGGCCGACGGCCATGGTAACACCCTGCATTTGGGCGAGCGCGAATGTTCGATCCAGCGCCGCCATCAAAAGGTCATCGAAGAGGCGCCAAGCCCCTTTTTGGACGCCGAGACACGCGCCGCCATGGGCGCGCAGGCGATCGCCCTGGCGGCGGCCGTCGACTACCGGTCGGCCGGCACGGTCGAATTTATCGTCGATAAGGACCGTAATTTTTACTTTCTGGAAATGAACACGCGCCTGCAGGTCGAACACCCGGTGACCGAATATGTCACCGGGCTCGACCTGGTCGCCGAGATGATCAATATCGCCGCCGGCAAGCCGATTTCGATCACTCAAGACCAGGTCGAGCTGACCGGTTGGGCGATTGAGGCGCGTGTCTACGCCGAGGACCCGAGCCGCAATTTCCTGCCCTCGATCGGCCGCTTGACGCGCTACCAGGCGCCACCAGAAAGCGCGAATGTGCGGGTCGACAGCGGCGTTGCCGAAGGTGGCGAGATTTCCATGTTCTACGACCCGATGATCGCCAAACTGGTCACCTATGGCGCCGACAGGGCGGCTGCAATTGATGAAATGGCCGACGCGCTCAACCGTTTTCGCATCCGCGGCGTTGGAAACAACCTGGATTTCCTGGCCGCCACCGTCGATCACTCGCGTTTCCGCGAGGGGCGCCTTTCGACCGGTTTCATCGCCGAAGAATTTGGCGACGGGTTCACCGGCGGGCAATTGACGGCCGACCGGCGCCGGGCCGCGCACGCGGTGGTGATGGCTTTCGACTACGCCGCTCAGGCGCGCGCCGTGACCATTGCCGGGCGGGTCTCTAGCGCGCCATTGTTGCCGGCGCGGTTGGAGGTGGTGCTGCGCGGGCCGGCGGCGACGGTCAGTGGCCAGGTCGGCGCGATCGACGGCGGCTATGAGGTG
>NZLB01000021.1 GCA_002694075.1 Nisaea sp. | reverse complement strand
GAGGGCGACGGCCCGGCCAATGCCCCGTGTCGCGCCGGTGACGAGAGCGACGCGCCCGCTCAAATCAACTGTCATGGGGACACTCCTTGGCCGGCTTTAAGAGGCGGCGGCCAGTAGCGAGAGTTGGTTGGTGCCGGCGTCGCTGTCCTGGTCGGTCAGGGCGATCGGATAGTCTCCGGTGAAACAGGCGTCGCAAAATCCGGAGTCGTCGGCCGAACGGCCGGCCGCTTGGCCCATCGCCCGGTACAGCCCGTCGATGGAGATGAAGGCCAGGCTGTCAACGCCAATCGCGGCGGCCATTTCGTCGACTGACATGCGGGCGGCCATCAGCTTGTCGCGCTCGGGCGTGTCGACCCCGTAGAAACAGGAATGGGTGGTCGGTGGGCTAGCGATGCGCATATGTACTTCGCGGGCGCCGGCGGCGCGGATCATTTCGACGATCTTGGTCGAGGTGGTGCCGCGCACAATGGAATCGTCGACCAACACCACCCGCTGGCCCTCGACCATGGCGCGGTTGGCGTTGTGCTTCAGCTTGACGCCCAAATGGCGGACCGAATCGCTGGGCTCGATAAAGGTGCGACCGACATAATGGTTGCGGATAATCCCAAGGTCGAAGGGGATGCCGGCCTGGGTGGCGTAGCCAAGCGCCGCCGGCACGCCGGAATCCGGCACCGGGATGATGACATCGGCGGGCACGCCGGCCTCACTCGCCAATTCGGCGCCGATGGCTTGGCGCGCGCGATAGACGCTGGTGCCCTCGACGATGCTGTCGGGACGGGCGAAATAGATATATTCGAAAATGCAAAACCGCCGCGGCCGATCGCGGAAGGGGAACAGCGAGGTGACGCCCTCGGCGTTGATCACCACCATCTCGCCAGCCTCGACGTCGCGCACGAACTCGGCGCCAATGATGTCCAAGGCGCAGGTTTCCGAGGCCAGAATATGGGTGTCACCCAAGCGGCCCAGCACCAGCGGCCGCACGCCGCGCGGGTCGCGCACACCGATCATCGCCCTTTGGGTCAGGCAGACCAAGGAATAGGCCCCCTCGACCTGATGCAAGGCGTCGACGATGCGGTCGTCGACGGTCGATTGATGGCTGCGCGCGATTAAGTGGACGATGGTTTCGGTGTCGGTGGTCGATTGAAACAGGCAGCCGCGCCGCACCAGGTCATGGCGCAATTGGAAGGCGTTGGTCAGGTTGCCATTGTGGCAAATCGCCATGCCGCCGAATTCAAAATCGGCGAACAGGGGCTGGATATTACGCTGATTGGTCTCGCCCGAGGTCGAATAGCGGTTATGGCCAATCGCCGACTCGCCTTTTAGCCGCGAGACGTTGCCATTGGAATGGGCGCCGAAATTCTCGCTGACATGGCCGTTGCCGCGGTGGGCGTGAAACTGCTCGCCGTCGAAGGTGACAATGCCGGTGGCTTCCTGACCGCGATGTTGTAGGGCGTGTAGGCCGAGCGCCGTCAACGCGCCGGCGTCAACCCCTCCAAACACGCCGAAAACCGCGCATTCCTCGTTGAGATGGTCATCGCCCTCGGCGCCCACATACGGCTCGGTTGTCACTGATTCCCCCGGATCGCCTTTAACATTTCGCGGCGTTGTGCGTCAGTATAGCCACTCTCTTGATCAGGTGCATTGCTATTCGTATTAGTATCTTTCGGTGGCGGGCTGGTTAGTCTTTCCAAGGCTTTTTGCTTAAATTCATCCTCGGCTTTGCGGCGCGCGGCGGCGGCGGCGCGGTCGGCGTCGCTGCGGATGTTCTCGGGCACCAAGGCGACCAACATCTCGGCGCCTTTTTCCACCAGCGGCAGGGCGTGCGCCTCGGCGATCCAACGCGGTTTGGGTTCGTCGTCAATGGCCCATTGGATGATCAGGAAAATCAAACAGACGATGACGGCGCCGCGCACCAGACCGAAGACAAACCCCAAAGAGCGGTCGACCGCGCCGAGGCCGCTGTCCTTCACGCCGCGCGCCAGGGCGTGGCTGATGGTCGAAAAGATCACCACCGCGACCACGAACAAGCCGACGCCGGTGGCCAGATCGGCGACGGTTTCGATGGGGATCAGATCGCGGGCATAGGGCTGAACATGGGTAAACCCATAAAGCGCTACGAAGAAGGCGCCGACCCAGGCGGCGATGGCCATGACCTCGCGGAAAAACCCGCGCACGAAGGCCAACAGCGCCGACACCAGTAAGATGAGGGCAACCGAGATATCGGCGAGGTTCAACGGCAGGCCATCCATGGACATGTGGTATCCGTTTTAGCCGGGTTTGGCAACGCGGCGGCCGACGACACCTCCCTCGCCAGCCGCCAAAAACGGCGCCGCCAAGTCGCCAACCTGGCCGATTTCCTCAACCGTGAGCCCGGCCAGCCCACCCCCCGCGCCGCGCCGACGGGCCGGTAAAATGGCGCGGGTGAAGCCGAGTTTGGCGGCCTCTTTCAGCCGCGATTCGCTTTGCCCGACGGCGCGCACTTCGGCCGACAAGCCGATTTCGCCGAAAACCACCGTGTCGGCCGGGGCGGCGACGCCGGTGAGCGAGGAAATCAAGGCCGCGGCGACCGCCAAATCGGCCGCCGGTTCGCTGATCTTCAGGCCGCCGGCGACATTCAAAAACACATCGCGGCCGGCGAAATCGAGGCCGCAACGCGCCTCCAGCACCGCCGTCACCATGGCCAAACGGCCGGTATCCCAGCCAATCACCGCGCGGCGCGGTGTGCCGAACGGCGACGGCGCGACCAACGCCTGAATTTCCACCAACACCGGACGGGTGCCCTCCATGCCGGCGAACACCACCGCGCCGGAAACATCGTCGCGGCGGTCGGCGAGGAACAAGGCCGAGGGGTTGGGAACCTCCATTAAACCGCCTTCGGTCATCTCGAAAACGCCGATCTCATCGGTCGGACCAAAACGGTTTTTAACTCCGCGTAGAATGCGGAATTGGTGGCCGCGGTCGCCTTCAAAATAGAGCACCGTGTCAACCATGTGTTCGAGCACCCGCGGCCCGGCGATGGTGCCTTCCTTGGTGACATGGCCGACCAACAACAGCGCGATGCCGCGTTTTTTCGCTAAACGGATTAGTTCCTGAGCCGAGGCGCGGACCTGCGCGACCGTGCCGGGGGCGGAATCCAAATTATCCACATACATGGTCTGGATCGAATCGATGACCACCACCGATGGCCCGTCGGGCGCGTCCAGGGTGGCTAGGATATCGCGTACATTGGTACTGGCGGCGAGGGCCACCGGCGCCGCGCTGACGCCCAGGCGGGCGGCCCGCATGCGCACCTGGTCGACAGCCTCTTCGCCGGAGATGTAGGCACAGCCACCGCCGTTGCTGAGGCGCGCCACCACCTGCAGCAAGAGGGTCGATTTGCCGATGCCAGGATCGCCGCCGATCAGCACCGCCGAGCCCGGCACCAGACCGCCGCCGAGAACCCGGTCGATCTCGGCCAGGCCGCTCACCCGCCGGGCCGGCGGTGTGTCTTGGCCGGCCAATCCGACGAGATCGACGCGGCGGCCGCCGCGCGGCGTAATGCCTTTCGGCGCGGCGCTTTCGACAACCTCCTCGACCATGCTGTTCCATTCGCCGCAGGCCTCGCATTTACCGGCCCATTTGGCGGACACCGCGCCGCAAGCTTGGCAGATATATTGGCTGGTGCGTTTGGCCATCGCCGGAGCCGCTCAGTGCCGCGCGATGGACATGGCAATTGGCCCTTCGGCCCGGCCATGGATGAATTGGTCGACATAGGGGTTGCCGCTGGCGTCAATGTCGTCGATCGGGCCGTGCCAGATAATGCGCCCCTCGTAGAGCATGGCCACCCGATTGGCGATCTTGCGCGCGCTGGCCATGTCATGGGTGATCGACACCGCGCTGGCGCCGAGTTCGGCGACACATTTGACAATCAGATCGTTGATCACATCGGCCATGATCGGGTCGAGCCCGGTGGTCGGCTCATCCAAGAGGACGATTTCCGGGTCGCCGGCGATGGCCCGGGCCAGGCCCACGCGTTTTTGCATGCCGCCCGACAATTCCGCCGGGTAGAGGGCGCCGACCTCGGGGGTCAAGCCGACCTGGGCCAATTTCTCATGGGCGATTTCGCGCGCTTGCGCGCGCGCCATGTCACGCCCTTGGATCAGCCCGAAGGCGACGTTTTCCCAGACCGGCAGGGAATCGAACAAGGCCGCGCCCTGAAACAACATGCCGAATTTGGTCATCAAGTGCGCGCGCGCCGCCGCGCCCATGTCACTGGCCGTTTCGCCGTCGATTTGGATAGTGCCGGCGTCAGTCGGCATGAGGCCGAGCAAGCATTTCAACAGCACCGACTTACCGCTGCCCGAACCGCCAATCACAACCACCGACTCCGCACGGCCAACCTCAAGGTCGACGCCCCGCAAAACCTGTTTCGCGCCAAAGCTCTTGGTCAGGCTGTGAAGGGCGATTTTAGGCGCGGCGGGATCGGTCATTGGGGAAAGACTCCGCTCATCGGGCGAAAAACAGCTCGGTGATCACGTAATTGGCGATCAAGATGAGGATCGAGGCCGACACCACCGCGTGGGTGGTGGCGGCGCCGACCCCCTGGGCGCCGCCGCGCGAGTTATAGCCGTGGTAGCAGCCCATTAAGGTTACCAAAAAGCCGAAACAAGCGGCCTTGACCAGGCCTGAAATCACGTCCATCGGCTCGAGGAATTCCAAGGTGCGGGCGAGATAGGTAGCGGCGTTGAAATCGAGCTTGTAGACGCCGACCAGATAGCCGCCGAAGACCCCGATGATGTCGCCGATCAGGACCAGGACCGGCAAGGTCAACAAGCCGGCGATCAGGCGCGGAGCGACCAGGTATTTGAACGGGTTGGTCGACAGGGTGGTCAGCGCGTCGATTTGTTCGGTGACGCGCATGGTGCCGATTTCGGCGGCAATCGCCGCGCCGATGCGGCCGGCGACCATCAAGCCGGCCAACACCGGCCCCAGTTCCCGCGTCATCGACAGGACGACCACCGTCGCGACCGCGCCCTCGGCGGAAAACCGGGCGAAGCCGGTATAGCTCTGCAGGGCCAACACCATACCCGAAAACAAGGTGGTCAGGCCGACCACCGGCAGGGAGTAATAGCCGATATCGACCATTTGACGGAGGATCAAACGCCCGTACCAAGGCGGTGTCGCCGCCTGAGCCACGGCGTTGCCGGTGAACAACGCGACTCGCCCGATGGCGGCCAAGAACCCCAGAAAGGTTTGCCCAATAGCGGCGAGCGGGTTCATTCGCCAGGCTCCCCGGCGGCGCCAAGGTAGCGGCGCCGGTAGCGGCCGCCGAGGTTGGTCAACAGGTCATTGGCGATGGTCTGGGCGCTGTCGGCCGCGGCGTCGACGGTGGCGCGGGGGCCGAGGACCTCGACCATGTCGCCGACGGCGACCGCGCCGGGAGGTAGGTCGCTGAGATCGACGGCCAGCATATCCATCGACACGCGCCCGATGATGGGGGCCAGATGCGCGCCAATCGCGACATGCCCGCGGTTGCTGGCGGCCCGTGGATAGCCATCGGCGTAGCCGGCGGCGACCAAGGCGATTTCCGTGTCATGGGCGGCTCGGGCGGTGGCGCCGTAGCCAATGGTGTCGTCGCGCTCAACCTCGCGCACTTGCAGCACCGGCGCCATCACCCGGACCACCGGTTGCATGGGATTGGGGCGGTCGACCAAGGCCGCGCCGCCGTATAGCGCGATGCCAGGGCGCACCAGGTCGAAATGCGTGGTCGGGGCGCTGAGCACGGCGGCTGAATTGGCGAAACTCGCGGGCATCTCCGGCAGCTTGGCGCGGGCCGCCTGAAAGCGCCGGGCTTGCCGCCGATTGAGCGGATGTTCGGGCACATCGGCGCAGGCGAAATGGGACATCACCGCCTGCCAGCGCGGCCCGCTGAAGGCGTCGGTTCGTTCGACCAAACGGTCCAATTCGGCGGCCGACAGGCCCAGCCGATTCATCCCGGTATCGATGTGCAAAAAGGCCGGTAACGCCTGATTGAGGCGATTGCATTCGGCTTGCCGTCGGGCGAGCTGGCCTGGATCGTTCAGCACCGGCGTCAGGTCATGGGCTGTGAACTCGGTCAGCTGGCCCTCGAAATAGCCGTTCAAAACCGCGATGACCGGGGCCGGCCCGACCACCGGACGCAGGGCCAGCGCCTCGTCCAAGGTGGCGGTGAAAAACACCGTGCAGCCTTCGTCGGCCAAAACCCGCGCGACCGGGGCCAGCCCGAGGCCATAGGCGTCGGCCTTGACCACGCCGGCGCAGGTGGCCCGCGGCGCCGCCGCGCGCAGCGCCCGGTAATTGGCGCGCAGCGCGTCGAGATCGACTTCCAGATAGGCGGCGGGGGACGCAGGGCTCAATGGACCTCCGGGATATGGTCCTCGTCAACATGGTTTGAAAAGCGCGTGGTCGCACCTTCGAAGTGCAGCACCGCGGTGCCGGTTGGGCCATGGCGTTGTTTGCCGATAATGACCTCAGCCTTGCCGTAAGCTTTCTCGCACATTTGCACCCATTTTTCATGGCGGTCGAGAAATTTTTCACTGCTCTCGTCAACCCGCTGCACCGGCTCGGCTTTCTCGAGATAATATTGTTCGCGGAAGACAAACATGACGACGTCGGAATCCTGCTCGATCGAACCCGATTCGCGCAAATCGGCCAACACCGGGCGTTTGTCCTCGCGTTGTTCGACCGCCCGGCTGAGCTGGGAGAGCGCCACCACCGGAACATTGAACTCCTTGGCCACGGCTTTCAGCGATTGGGTGATCACCGAGATTTCCTGCACCCGGTTGTCGGCGCGCGCGCCGGCGCCCGGCCGCATCAATTGCAAATAGTCGACGACGATCAAGGACAGGCCCTGTTGACGCATCAAGCGGCGCACCCGCGTGCGCAATTGGGCGATGGTGATGGCCGGCGTGTCGTCAATGTACAGCGGCGCCCGCTCCAGGCGTTGGCTGGCCCGTACCAATTTGTGAAAATCATCGTTGGAAAGCTCGCCGCGGCGGATTTTTTCCGACGAAATCTCGGTCTGTTCGGCGAGAATCCGGGTGGCCAATTGCTCGGCCGACATTTCCAGCGAAAAAAACGCCACCACTTCCTTGTCCAATTTGGGGTCGTCCAAGGCGGCGGTTGCCACGTGGAAAGCGATATTGGTCGCCAGCGCGGTTTTGCCCATCGCCGGCCGACCGGCCAGAACAATCAAATCCGAGGGGTGCAACCCGCCTAGCTTGCGGTCGAGATCGGTCAGACCCGTCGACACGCCGGCCAAGCCGCCATCGCGTTTGAAGGCGGCCTCGGCCATTTCGATGGAACTGGCGAGCGCGCTGGCGAAGGGGCGGAAGCCACCTTCGGCGACGCCGCTCTCGGCCAGCGAGAAGAGCTTGCTTTCAGCGATCTCGATTTGTTGGACGGCATCGTCCTCTGCGTCATGGGCGTAGGCGTCGTTGACCACCGTCTCACCGATGTCGATCAGCGATCGGCGCAGATAACAGTCGCGTATCAAATGGCCGTAGTCCTCGGCGTTGACGACCGTGACCACGGCCCGCACCAGCGAGGTTAGGTATTGTGCGCCATTGAGCTGCGCCAAGCCCTCGTCTTGGTCGAAAATATTTTTCAAAGTTACCGGATTGGCGATTTGGCCACGTTCGATCAGGCGTGCGCAGGCCTCGTAAATACGGGCGTGAACGGGATCGAAGAAGTGGCTGGCTTCAAGAAAGTCGGTGACCTTCTCAAAGGCGCGGTTGTTCATCAAGATGGCCCCCAGAAGCGCTTGCTCCGCCTGGATATTGTGGGGCGGTTGGCGAAACTCGGGGGCCGCCGAGACTGTCTCGAGCGGCGTTACATTGGGAATGATTTCATCGCTGACCATGGCCGGAGAATAACAGACCTCCGCCGGTCATGNCCGCTTATAAGACCCACNGGCTTTAAAATAGCGGCCTAGTTTGAGTGGCTTAGTTATCCCCAAAGCTGTGATTAACGGGGATGAATCGCGGGCGCAAAAAAAAGCGGCGCCGGCGTTGTGGTCGCCGGCGCCGCCCNAGCAATNCAATCAACCGGCGTTGTCGTCTTCCGAGGCCTCGGTGTTATCGGCGGCGCTTTCCTCGGCNGCGCCCTCTGGCGCCGGGGCCGCTTCAGCNGGGCCATCGCTGTCGACGGTGGCCAGCAGCGCGTCGAGATCGTCGCCGTCATCGTCATCATCGTCTTGATCCAGTTCATCGACGCCAACNGCGCGGCCGAGATGGGCCTGCTGCTCGGCCTCGTCCTGGCTGCGGGCGATGTTGACGACGACACTGGCCGACACCTCCGGATGCAAGACGACCTTGATTTCTTCCAAACCCAGGGTCTTGAGGGCACGGTCGAGCATCACTTGCTGGCGGGTCACGGTGACGCCGGCGGCGATGATCGCCTCGGCGATATCGCGGGCGGTCACCGAGCCATATAGCTGGCCGGACTCGCCGGCCGCGCGGATCACCGGCACGGTCAGGCCGTCGACTTTTTTAGCCACGCTTTCAGCTTCGGACTTGCGCTGTAAGTTGTCGGCTTCCAACTGGCTGCGCCGCCCTTCGAAAAACTCGAGGTTATGTTTGTTGGCGCGCAGCGCCTTGCGGCGCGGCAGCAGATAATTGCGCGCGTAGCCTGGCTTGACGCTGACCACGTCACCCATTTGACCAAGCTTTTCCACTCGTTCCAGAAGAATTACATCCATCTGTTTTGCTCCTTCGTCGCCGGTCCGACCGGCAGCTCATTTGATGCCGGTTCGCTTAATCGCGGGGCCGGTCGTTCGGGTCCACGGAATCATCCTCGATCTTGGCGGTCGGCGGGTTGCCACTGGGGGGGCTGCCGGCGCCGCCGAGGCGCGCGCGCAGGCCTAGCCATTGGTCGGCGATGCCCGCCACCACCAACGCCGGCGCCATCCAGGTCAGCATTGTGACCAGGCCAAAATAAAGCGCTACCAACCAGGCCGTCGACCAGCCGGTGCGCGCCGCCGCCGCATGGGCCAAGCCCAAGCCGGCGATGAAATAGGGCAACGCCGCGATAATCACCAGATTGCTGGCCAGGTAACCGATGTCGCCGGGCAGGACCATGCCGCCGATGGCGCAGGCCACCAAAGCCGCCAAGGCGGTCTTCGGCAAATCGACCGCGGCCAGTCTGGGACTGGGCCTGAGATTGCGCCCAAAACGGACTAACAGCCCCTGCGCCAAAATCGCGTTCAGCGCGTGCATCAGCGCCCATGACACCGCGACCATGGCCGGGAAGCTGGGCGCCATCATGGCGACCATTTCCGGTTGGCGTCCGCTTACCGCCGGATTGTCGATGCCGCGGAGCCAAAAGGCCAGCGACTGGTCCAGCAAGTCCCGCACGGTGCCCTGAATATCGCCGTTGCCAAGCAACACCGCGCCGACCACCATGGCGACGGCCGCCAAGCCGCACCACCACAGGGTTAAGAGACCGGTCGGATACCACTCCAAATCGCCGCCATTGGAATCCTGGCGCGCCAGCAAGGCGCGTTGCATCAAGATGGCGGCCGGTAGCCCGACAGCGCCAACGAAGCCCAAACCGGCCAACGGCGCGGCGGTCAGCGCAATCGCCAGGCCACTGACCGCAACAGCGATGGCGGCGCTGCGAAACCCCATCGCCAGGCCCAGCACATATAAAGGGAGCGGGGCCATATAGGCTAAAATCACCGCGCCCAGCGTCCCACCGATGACGGCGAGAAATAGCGCCGCGCTCAAAAAGGCGGCGGCGGCGATGGCGGTGAGGGGTTTCAACATCGGACATCGATCACGTGATGGCGATTAGCTCAAAACGTAAGGCAGTAGCGCCAGGAAGCGCGCGCGCTTGATGGCCCGGGCCAATTCACGCTGCTTTTTCGCCGACACGGCGGTGATTCGGCTCGGCACGATTTTGCCGCGTTCGGAGACGAACCGCTGCAGCAGTTTGATGTCCTTATGGTCGATTTTCGGCGCGTTCGGGCCCGAAAACGGGCAGGATTTGCGACGGCGCACGAACGGCCGCCGAACGGCGGCGCGGGAAATGGACAGCGTGCTCATGCTTCGGTTTCCTCGGCTGGGGTTGCGGCGGCGGGCTCAGCGGCGGCGGCGGCGGCGCTGGCGTCGGCCTCGGCCGGGGCGCTATCGCGGCGTGGCGGACGATCGTCGCGGCGACGATCACCGCGGTCGCCACGACCTCCCGGACGGTCGGACTTGGCTTGCATGATCACCGACGGCGCCTCATCGACTTCCTCGATACGCAACGTCAAATAGCGCAAGATGTCCTCGTTGAGGCGCATGTTACGCTCCATCTCGAGCACCGCGTCGCTAGGCGCGTCAATGTTGAAAAGGACGTAATGCGCCTTGCGATTCTTTTTAATCCGGTAAGCGAGCTTGCGCACGCCCCAGTATTCGCGTTTGGCGATGGTCCCGCCCATATTGGTGATGATCTCCGAAAACTGGTCGGCCAGTTGGTCGACCTGCGCATTGGAGATGTCTTGGCGTGCCAGAAACACGCTTTCATAAAGCGCCATGGGTGCTCCTTATGGCTCATAGGTTACCGCCCCGGAGGCGGTCCACAGCCGGCTCGGCCGGCAAGGAGTTATGTCGAACGCGGCGGCGAGGCCGCTAAAGTCGCGGGACTATACGCTTTTCTTCTTGTGGTGCAAGCGGAATTGCCGGGAATCGGCAGGTTTCCCGACCTCGCCAAGGGCCCGCCGGCGCCCGCGTGGCGGTGCGGGCTGGGGGTGGTGCTTGACAAGCTTCCGGGCCTGCTTTCATCTGCCCTGAATAATTCAAACACAAGGAGGCATGGGGATGGATCGGACGCGATCGGGATGCGCGTTTGTATGTCCGGGGCAAGGCAGTCAAAGCGTCGGCATGGGACGTGACCTGGCCGATAGTTTCGCCGAGGCGCGCGAGGTTTTCGCGGCGGTCGACAGCGCGCTCGGCGAGCCGTTGTCGCGGCTGATGTTCGAGGGGCCGGAGGATGAGTTGGTCCTGACCCGCAACGCTCAGCCGGCGTTGATGGCGGTCAGCGTCGCGGTGGTCCGGGTGATCGAGGCGAAAAGCGGCCGATCGCTCGCCGACCTGGCGGATTACGTGGCGGGACATTCGCTTGGCGAGTACTCGGCGTTGGCCGCCGCCGGCGCCCTTGATGTCGGCACCGCGGCGCGTCTACTTCGGCTGCGCGGTGAAGCCATGCAGTCGGCGGTGCCGGTGGGCGAGGGCGCGATGGCCGCGGTTCTGGGGCTTGACCTGGCGGCGGTGCGAGAGGTCGCGGCGGCGGCCGGCGCCATCGGTGTTTGCGATGTCGCCAACGACAACGCCGACGGTCAAGTGGTGGTCAGCGGGGCCCATGCCGCCGTTGTGCGCGCCGTCGACTTGGCGAAGGAAGCGGGCGCCAAGCGCAGCATCCTGTTGCCGGTCAGCGCGCCGTTTCATTGCGCCTTGATGGCGCCGGCGGCCGAGGCCATGGCCGCGGCCTTCGCCGAGGTGACTTGGGCGGCGCCTTCGGTGCCGTTGGTCAGCAATGTGGAAGCCGCGGCGATTGATGACCCGGCGGTCATTCAAGCGCGCTTGGTCGACCAGGTGACGGGCATGGTGCGCTGGCGCGAATCCGTGCAATGGATGGCGGCGAATGGCGTCTCGCGCTTGGTCGAGGTTGGCGCCGGAAAGGTTCTGACCGGTATGGTCAAACGCATTGACCGCGCCCTGGCCGCCGAGGCCCTTGGCAGCCCGGCGGAAATTGAAGCTTTCGTCGCCGCGGCGGCGAAGTGAGCGAGAAAAAGGAAGTGGATATGTTTGATCTAAACGGTCGCACCGCGCTCGTCACCGGCGCGAGCGGCGGCATCGGCGGCGATATCGCCCGGGCCTTGCATGCCCAAGGCGCGGCGGTGATCCTGTCGGGCACGCGGGCGGCGGCGCTGGACGCGTTGGCCGGCGAGTTGGGGGCCAACGCCCACGTCATCGTCGCCGACCTTGGTGACGGCGACTCGATTGAGAATTTGGCGAAACAGGCCGAGGCGACGGTCGATGGCGGCGTCGATATCTTGGTCAACAACGCCGGCATTACGCGCGATGGCTTGATCCTGCGGATGAAAGACGAGGACTGGGACGATGTTTTGCGCGTTAACCTGACCTCCGGCTTTCGCCTGTCGCGGGCGCTGATTCGCCCGATGATGAAACGGCGCTGGGGCCGAATTATCGGCATTTCGTCGATTGTCGGCGCCACCGGCAATGCCGGTCAGGTCAATTACGCCGCCGCCAAGGCCGGAATGGTCGGGTTCTCCAAATCCCTCGCTCAAGAAGTCGCCAGCCGCGGCATCACGGTCAATGTGGTGTCCCCGGGCTTTATCGCCACAGCCATGACCGAGGCCCTCGCGGACGATCAAAAAAGCCAGCTTTTGGGCGCCATTCCGATGGGCCGGATGGGTGCTGGGGCGGACATCGCTGGGGCCGTAGGATTCTTGGCCAGCGAGGCGGCGAGCTATGTCACCGGTGAGACTTTGCACGTCAATGGCGGGATGGCGATGTTGTAATCGCGTCTCCGCCTCAGGGCGGTTGGCAAGTTCAACGAAAGTGTGTTATTGGCCGCGCCCATGGGTGGAAACGCCCCCGTATCGACATGGTCGCCGGGCCAGCCCAATCACGGGTTCTCCACGCGCGGCGATGGATCCATGATCCGGTGCGCCGAAATTCTTGAGGTTCGTCAAAAGGAACAAGTCACATGAGCGATGTTGCGGATCGGGTCAAAAAAATCGTTGTCGAACACCTGGGTGTCGACGAGGCCAAAGTCACCGAGGGCGCCAGCTTTATCGATGATCTCGGCGCAGACAGCCTGGACACCGTTGAATTGGTGATGGCGTTCGAGGAAGAATTCAGCTGCGAGATTCCCGATGACGCGGCCGAAAGTATTTCGACGGTCAAAGATGCCATCGCCTTTATCGAGGCCAACACTTGATCGTCTGATCGGGCGGCAGACGGCACGGCTGAACCGGCGAAGGTCCTTGAACGCGGTCGCCGTCGGATTTCGGAGGGTGTGATGCGACGGGTTGTTGTGACCGGTTTGGGGATGGTGTCGCCTTTGGCGGCGAACGTCACGACATCGTGGGAGCGGTTGATCGCCGGTCAGTCGGGTATCCGACCGATTGATAGCTTCGACGTTTCCGACCTGCCGGCCAAAATTGCCGGCCTGGTTCCGTTGGGGGCAGAAGGCGGCGATTTGTTCAACGCCGACGCCCATGTGCCGCCAAAAGATCAACGCAAGATCGACCGCTTCATCCTTTACGCCGTCGCCGCCGCCGACGAGGCTATCGCCGACTCCGGCTGGATGCCGACCGCCGAGGAAGCGTGCGACCGCACCGGTGTCTTAATCGGCTCGGGCATTGGCGGCTTGGAAGCGATCGCCGACACCGCGCAGGTTTTACTGGAGCGCGGTCCGCGTCGGGTCAGTCCATTCTTCATCCCCTCGGCGCTGATCAATTTGGCGTCCGGCCAGGTGTCGATCAAATATGGGTTTCGCGGGCCCAACCACTCGGTGGTCACGGCCTGCGCCACCGGCGCCCACGCGATTGGCGACGCGGCCCGTATTATTCAATACGACGACGCCGATGTGATGGTGGTCGGCGGCGCCGAAGCGGCGGTTTGCCGGTTGGGGATGGCTGGGTTCGCCGCCGCCCGCGCGTTGTCGACGGGATATAACGAGACGCCTGAGCGCGCCTCCCGGCCGTGGGACAAGGGGCGCGACGGCTTTGTCATGGGCGAGGGGGCCGGTGTCGTGGTCCTCGAGGAATATGAGCACGCCAAGAAACGTGGCGCTAAAATCTATGGTGAAGTCGTTGGTTATGGCATGTCCGGCGACGCTCACCATGTGACCGCCCCGGCGGCCGACGGCAATGGCGGCGCGCGGGCGATGAAAGCCGCCTTCCAACGCGCCGGTTTGGCGCCGTCGGATATCGACTATGTCAACGCCCACGGCACTTCGACGCCGCTCGGTGACGAAATTGAGTTCGGCGCGGTCAAACGCTTGTTCGGCGCGGCGGCGGCCGATGTTTCGATGTCGTCAACCAAATCGGCCATCGGCCATCTATTGGGCGCGGCCGGCGCGGTGGAGGCAATCTTCTCGCTGTTGGCGATGGTCCATGGCGTGGTACCGCCGACATTGAACCTGGAAGACCCGTCNGAGGAATGCTTCGGGATTGACCTGGTTCCCGGCAGCGCGCGGCAGCGGCCGGTGCGCGCGGCGTTGTCGAACTCTTTTGGGTTCGGCGGAACCAATGCGTCATTGATCTTCGTTAAAATCGACTAACGCGCGCGGCGGATCGGATGATGCGCCGTCTCACGATTGTTATCTTGCTGCTGTCGGCCGCCATCATTGGCGCGGCCTTATGGGGACAGCACCTGATCGAGGCGCCGGGTCCCTCAAGCGCCGAAACGACNGTGGTGATTTCGCGTGGCCAGGGCCCGGCGGCGATTGGTCGGCGGCTGGAAGAAGCCGGGGTAATCGCCGANCGGCGGCTGTTCCATGTGGCCGCTTGGCTGTCCGGNGCGGCGGCTAAACTGCAGGCTGGCGAATATGTGTTTCCCGCCGCTGTCAGCGTGATCGACAGTTTGGCGATCCTGCGTGCCGGGCGCACGGTGGTCCGCCGCNTCACCATTCCGGAAGGCTTGTCGAGCAGTGAAATCGTCTCACGCCTGCTGGCCCATGAGGCGCTGACCGGGACCATTGACGCACTGCCGCCGGAAGGCGCTTTATTGCCGGAGACCTATCATTTTTCCTTTGGCCAGACCCGCNCCGATATTTTGAAACGCATGGCCGCGGCNATGACGGCGACCGTCGACCGGCTGTGGCGGGACCGGGCGCCGGATCTCCCGCTGGCCTCGCCGGCCGAGGCGGTCATCTTGGCCTCGATCGTCGAAAAAGAAACCGCCCTGGCGGTCGAGCGCCCGGTGGTGGCGAGTGTGTTNATCAACCGTCTGCGCANGGGTATGCGCCTGCAATCGGACCCGACTGTGGTGTACGCGCTGACGGGTGGGCCGCCGCTGACGCGCGCCTTGACGCGCACAGANCTGCGCCGCCCGCACCCTTACAACACTTATGTGATCGAACGCTTGCCGCCCGGGCCCATTGCCAATCCCGGCGCGGCCGCGTTAGCCGCCGTGTTGCGGCCGGCCGAGACCGATTTTCTCTATTTTGTCGCCGATGGCACGGGCGGCCATGCGTTCGCGCGGNCCCTCGCCGAGCATAATCGCAANGTCCGCGCTTGGCGCCGGCTACGGGATAAAAAAGCGGCGCCCTAAGCCTCGTCGCCGACTCGCCAGGTGGCCCCGCCGGTGAGCAGGGCATGGATGTCCCGCTGGGCGCTGTCGAGGGAGGGNCGGTCCGCCACCTGGTCCAGNACCGCGGTCTCGAAAGTGGCCGCCGGGGCGCGGTAAATGACCCCCACCACGGTCGGGAAATCAGGCCCGCCGAGGGCCGCCAGCAGGCCCGCCAAAGGGCGATTGGTCTCGTCGTGGATTAAAATATCGTCGGCGTTCCCGCCATCGGCGGCCAAGCTCACCACCTCCAGCGACAACGTCCGGGGATTCAGCCGCAAACCCTTGTCGTGCGCGGCGCCGAATATCAACGGCTCGCCATGCGCCGCCTCGACCACATGGTCGGCGGCGGTCTTTTTGCTGGTCAAGCTATCGAAAATGCCATCGTTGTAGATGATGCAATTTTGCAGAATCTCAACGAAAGAGGTGCCGCGGTGGCCGCGCGCCCGATGGAACGTGCTCACCAGGTGTTTTTGCATGGTGTCGGCCGAACGGGCGACAAAGCTGGCGCCGCAGCCCAGGGCGAAGGTCGCCGGATGAAGCGGCGCGTCGACCGAGCCACGCGGCGTCGACGGGCTGACCATGCCGGGCTGTGAGGTTGGCGAGTATTGGCCCTTGGTCAGGCCATAAACCTCGTTGTTGAACAAGAGAACCTGCAAATCGACATTGCGCCGGAGCAGATGCATCAGATGGTTGCCGCCGATCGACAGGCCGTCGCCGTCGCCGGTGACCAGCCAGATATCCAACTCCGGATTGGTCAGCTTTATACCGGTGGCGACGGCCGGCGCGCGCCCGTGGATGGTGTGAAAGCCATAGGTNGCCATGTAATACGGAAAACGCGAGGAGCAGCCGATACCCGACACGAAAACGGTTTTCTCTCGCGGGGCGGCGGCCTCGGCGAGGGTTTTCTGGACCGCTTTCAAAATCGCGTAATCGCCGCAGCCAGGGCACCAGCGAACCTCTTGGTCGGAGGCGTAATCCTTGGCTGTCAGCGGCGGGGCGGGGGCTTCACTGTTCATTTCAAGCGTCCAACAGGTCGTCGATGCGAGCGGCGATTTCGCGCACTTGGAAAGGCTGGCCGGTCACTTTGTTGAGCCGTACCGGCGCCAGGCCTAACTGCGCCGATAAGAGGTCGGCCAATTGGCCGGTGTTCATTTCGGGCAGCAGGACGTGGTCGAAACTGGCCAGCAAATCGGCCAAGTTGCGCGGCAACGGCCAAATATGGCGGAGTTGAATATGCGCGACCGACCGGCCGTCGGCCAAGGCCCGACGCACCGCCACCCGCGCCGGCCCATAGGGCGAGCCCCAGGTGAGGACCGCCACCTTGCCCCGGTCGGGGCCAATTTCGATGGTTTGTGGCGGCAAGTGATCGGCGATGCCGGCGATTTTGCCGACGCGCGCGTCGGTCATCAGCTGGTGATTGTCGCGGTCATAGGAGACATTGCCGCTGTTGAAATCTTTTTCCAAGCCGCCGATGCGATGTTCCAAACCCGGGGTGCCGGGCACCGCCCAAGGCCGAGCGCCGGTTCGCGGGTCGCGTTGGAACGGCTGAAACCCGTCCGGATCGGCGTGGAAGTGGACCGGCCGTGGGGCATAGGCCGGCGCCGCCATTTCGGGGATTTTCCAGGGTTCGGCGGCATTGGCGATATAGCCGTCGGAGAGCAGCATGACCGGCGTCATGAAACGCGTCGCCAGATCCACCGCCTCAATTGCCCGGTCGAAGCAATCGGCCGGGCTGGCGGCCGCCAAGACCGGCAATGGCGCGTCGCCGTTGCGGCCATAAACCGCCTGGTTGAGGTCGGCCTGTTCGGTCTTGGTCGGTAATCCGGTTGACGGACCGCCGCGTTGCACATTGACGATCACCAACGGCAATTCGGTGCTGATCGCCAGGCCCATGGCCTCGGTCTTCAACGCGATACCGGGTCCCGACGAACTGGTGACGCCAAGGCCACCGGCGTAGGCGGCGCCGATGGCGGCGCAAATGGCGGCGATCTCATCCTCGGCCTGAAAGGTGACCACGCCCTTGTCCTTGAATCGTGACAGGCTGTGCAGCAGGGGCGAGGCGGGGGTGATCGGATAGGAGGCGAACATCAAGCGCAGATCACGCAAGCGGGCACCGGCGTAAAGGCCCCAAGCCAATGTCTCGGATCCGGTGACGGTGCGGTAGAGACCGTCCTCAACGGGCGCCGCCGGAATCGAATAACGCGTGACCGGGGTCGGCATGTCGGTGGTTTCGCCATAGGCGTGGCCGGCTTTCAGCGCCGCCAGATTGGCTTCCCGCACCGTTTCCGCTGCCTTGAAGCGGTTTTCCACCCAGCGCGCGACAGTCGCCGTTTCGCGGCCGAACAGCCATAGCACCAAGCCCAGCGTCCACATGTTCTTGCAGCGCAAGGCCGCTTTCAAAGACAGATCGAAGGGTTTGACAGCGGCCAGGGTCAGCGCGCTCAAATCAATTTCGGTCACCTTAAAACGGGCCAAGCTGCCATCGCCGCGCGGGTCGTCGGTGTAGCCGGCTTTACTTAGATTGCGGGCGGTGAAGGTGCCACTGTCCAGAAGGATGGCGCCGCCGTCGCGCAGGTCGGTGAGCGCGACCTTGAGCGCGGCCGGATTCATCGCGATCAACAGATCGACTTGGTCGCCATAGGTTTTCACCTCGGTGCGGCCGATATTGATGGAATAGGCCGAGACGCCATAGGTGGTGCCGACCGGCGCGCGAATTTCGGCCGGATAGTCGGGAAACGTCGCGAAGTCATTGCCAAATTCGGCGGCGGCGGCGGCGAATTGGGTACCGGTTAACTGCATGCCATCGCCGGAATCGCCGGCGAAACGAATGCGCACGAAATCCTCGCCCGGGGCCCGTGAAACCGAACCGACCAAAGAGTCTTTGGCGGCCTCCGAAACGGCGGTGGTCATGGCGCAAGTCCTGTCACAGGGTGTGAAGTCGCTGACGCCAGTCTAAATCGGAAAGTAGCGGCGGAGAAAAGCTTTATGGCGCCGTTGGCGAGAAAAAACTGCCGCCGGCGCGTGCGCGCCAGGTGCTTCTTAACTTGCCTTCCCGGCCGCGGGGGGTAGGCTGGTGAGGTTTCGATCCTTGGGATGCCGCCCTTGTCTCTTCCCTCGCCTCCGGCCTTGACCGCCGAAGCTCGCCATTATTTCGCCGCCGCCGCGCGCGGCCGCTTGGAACTGCAGTTTTGTCAAAGCTGCGCCGCGCCATGGTTTTTTCCCCGGCCGACCTGTCCCCGCTGCGGCGGTGACGACTACCGCTGGGCACCGGTCTCGGGCCGTGGGGTGGTGGAAAGCTTCACCATCGTCACGCGCGCGCCATCGCCGGCGTTTCGCGATTTGCTGCCTTATGTGGTGGCCGTGGTGGCCTTGGCCGAGGGGCCGCGGATGATGGCCAATATCGTTGGCGCCGATGCGCTGGAGGTGACCATCGGCGCGCCGGTGGAAGTGGTGTTCGAGACGCGTGGCGAGGGACGGGTGCCGCAATTCGCCTGTGTCCGGGAGGACGCGCCGTGACGGCGCTACGCAACCGGGCCATTGTCGCCGGTGTTGGCGACAGCCCGATTGGCAAAGTGCCGGACATGTCGGCCCTGGAGTTATGCGTAGCGGCGGCGCGGGCGGCGATCGCCGATGCCGGTTTGACGGTCCGAGATATCGACGGGTTGGTCACCGCCTACACCATGACCGAGCCGTACCCGGTGTTTTATGGCGCCCTGGCCGAAGCGATGGGGATGACCCTGCGCTATGGGGTTGAGCAAACCGCTGGCGGCGGCACCAGTGGGGTAATGATCCATGACGCCGCCTTGGCGGTGATCAGCGGTCGCGCCGACGCCGTGTTGGTGGTGTCGGGCGACAATCGGGCGACCGGTATGGGGCGTGACAACGCCGTCGCCGCCCTGGCGGCCTGGGGGCATCCTGATTACGAATACCCCTACGGCGGCTTCATCCCGGCCTATTACGCGCTGATTGCCCAACGGTACATGCACACCTATGGCGCCACGTCGGAGGATTTGGCGCGCGTCGCGGTGACACAACGCGGCCACGCCTTGCGCCATCCCAACGCTCACATGACCAAGCCGCTGACACTCGACGATGTGCTTTCGTCCAAGCCCATCGCCAGCCCCCTGAGGATGTTTGATTGCTGCCTGATTTCCGACGCCGCCGGGGCGATGGTGATCACCCGCGCGGAGCGGGCGGCGGATCTGCCGCGGCCGCCGGTTTATCTGCTCGGCGTTGGCGAGGCGTTCACCCATGAGCATATCCTGGCCGCGCCCGATCTGCTGCATTCCGGGGCCGGGGCGGCCGCCGACGCCGCCTATCGCATGGCCGGCGTCGGCCCGGACGCGGTGGATTTCGCGGCGCTATATGATTGTTTCACCATCACGCCGATGCTGCTGGCCGAGGAATGCGGCCTGGCGGCGCCAGGCGAGGCGGCCGAGCTTTGGCGGTCGGGGGCGGCCGATCTTGAAGGGCGTTTGCCGATCAACACCCATGGCGGCATGTTGAGCCACGCCCACGCCGGTGCGACCGGCGGTCTATTCGGCAGTATCGAGGCGGTGCAGCAACTGCGCGGCACCGCCACCGGGCGGCAAGTGGCGCGCCACGAGATCGCTTTGGTGCATGTCGAGGGCGGCATCATGTCCAACCACGCGACCATGATCTATGGACGCCAGCCGGTGTGATCGAGGAGTGGCCGATGACCGATGCGGAAACCACTGATACGCCCCGCGGCATGTTTTTCGATGATTTCGAACTGGGCCAGGAATTGGTGACCTCGGCGCGCACCGTCACTTCCACCGATATCGAAAACTTCGCCAACCTGACCGGCGATTTCAATGCCGTACATATCGACAACGAGTTTGTGCGCGACACGCCGTTCGGCGAGGTCATCGCCCATGGCCCGATGATTTACGGCATCGCCGCCGGCTTGATTTACGCCTCGGGCATGAATCACGGTACCTTGCTGGCCTTGTTGCAGGTCGATAAATGGCGGGTGCTGGTGCCGACCAAACATGGTGACACGGTCCGGTTGGCGCAAAAAGTGATCGAAAAACGCGCCACCTCCAAGCCTGACCGCGGCATTATCAAGTTCGAGCGCCGCGTCCTTAACCAGCGTGACCAGGTGGTGATGGAGTTGGAGGCGACGATGATGTATCGCCGCCGGCCGGGCGCCCCCACCCTATGAGTGCGACGCCCGCCCATCCGCTTGTTGGCCGCGGCATTCTGGCGGTGTGGAACAATCGTGACGCAACGATCGCGGCCGAGTATGAGCGATGGTACGTCGGTGAGCATTTACCCGAGCGGGTGGGCGTCGATGGCTTCCACTGGGGGCGCCGCTACGAGGCGGTGACCGACACCGCCGNGCGGCGATTTTTCACCTACTACCAAACCGACGACCCGGCGGTGCTNGCCAGTCCGGCCTATCGCGCGCGCCTGGCCGCGCCCAGCCCTTGGACCGGCCGCATTATGGCCCATTGGCGCGATATGGTGCGGGTGGTCGCGCGCCGCCGTCACCATGCCGGCGGCGCCTTTGTGAGCGCCCATGTGGCGGTGGCGCGCTTTGACACCGGTCCGCCGCCCTGGGCCGCGTTGACCGCGGCGGTCGATGACGTGGCCGGCGATGACGCCGTTTTGGCGGCCGAATTGTGGGAAGCGGTCAGCGATGATGGCGCGACGGTGGAGGCGGGCCTGCGCGACGGTCCCGACGCCGGCGCCGCCGGCGCCGCTCTGGTCCACGGGGTGGACGCCATGGCGGTGACCCGGGCGGCGGAAAAACTCGCCGCGCTGGCCCCGGCCGATCTTACCACGTATCGGTTTTTAAGCGGACTGGAATCTCAGAGATAAGATTAGCTTAACTCTTTAATGCATTGTAAAACNGTTTATTCCCAATCAGGCGCGATGGTCAGCGCCATCCCGTCATGCTGCGCGTCAAGATAGACCTGGCAGGACAAGCGGGAGCTGTCTTTAACCTCGAACGCCTCGTCCAGCATATCTTCCTCTTCGCTGGCGCGGGCCGGCAGACTGCCCTTGTCGGCGTCGCTGATATAGACGTGGCAGGTGGCGCAGGCGCATGCGCCCCCGCATTCGGCGGCCAAGCCCAATTCGGCGTCATACAGCACATGCATCAGAACATCGCCGGCTTTAAATTCCAACTCATGGAGGGCGCCGTCACGGTCGGTCACGTTCAATTTCATTACCTAAGTCCTTTGCGCGGGCGCCGGCGCGCCACGGGTAAGTTGCGAAGCTTTGCGAGAGGTAGCGTCCGGCCGCNTCCAAATCAACACTATTGGCTCATTCGGCGGCCTTTTCGGCGCGGTCGAAACGTTCCCAGTCGAAGGGCAGGGGTTGCTTGTCGAGGAAGGCACGCACCGCATCCTTGTGATAGGTCGACCCCATCATCACNGCCTGCGCCGCGGCCTCCATTTCCAACAAGGCTTTGGCGTCGAGGTTGAAAGACTGATTGAGGATCACCTTGGCCGCGCCGATCGCGTCGCGCGAGGCCAGGCGCAACCGTGCGGCCAGGGCCTGAGCCGCCGGCAACAAGTCTTCGGCCGGGTAGGTCGCCATGGTGATGCCCAGGGTTTGGGCCTCATCGGCGAATACGGGGCGGGAGGAAAAGACCAGTTCCTTGGCCTTCTGTAAGCCGACCACCCGCGGCAAGGTGGCCATCACGCCGACATCGGGCACCAGGCCTATGCGCCCGAAAACACTGCAAAACCGCGCCCGCTCACTGGCCAGGACGAAATCGGCGGCGAGCGCCAAACCGAAACCGCCGCCATAGGCCGCTCCGTCGACCGCCGCGATCACCGGCATTTCCAGGTTCAGCAAGGTCTGGAACCATTCATGGATTTGATAGATGCGGCGGCGGTCGCCGGTGGTGGTGCGACCGTCCATATTGTTCAACGACCGCAAATCGCCGCCGGCGCTGAACACGCCGTCGCGGCCGGTGATNATCATCACGTCGATGTCGTCGCGCGCCTGCATGTCGCGGCACAGCGTTAACATATCTTGTTTGAATTCGGCNGTGAACGGATTGCGCTGCTTGGGGTTGTCGAGNGTGACCGTGGCGATGTGANCGGCGATCTNGACCTTGATGGCGGCGTAACTGGCGGACATGGACGAACTCCTCCCAAATTTGCGCCATCGTGCCGCAAAACGCGGCGCTGTCAAAGGGCGCCGGCGCCGCACCGGCGCTGGGGTTGGTTGAACATGCCGTGAAAAACTTGCTATAATTGTTCCAAGGAAAAAATATACACGTTAAAATAAGGGGCATGGCATGGCGAAGGCGGCGCGCGCGGACTTAAGAGCTGCCAATGTGGCGGTGATTCAAGCCTGTTGGCATAAGGATTTGGTCAACCGCTGCCGGGACGCCTGCCTGACCGCTTTGACCGCCGGCGGTGTCACTGACGTGGCGGTGATCGACGTGCCCGGGAGTTTCGAGATTCCATTGCAGGCCAAGCGTTGCGCCGACCAGGGGCGATACGACGCGATCATTGCCATGGGGCTGGTTGTCGACGGCGGTATTTACGCCCATGAATTCGTTGGCCAGGCGGTGACTGACGGCCTGATGCGAGTGCAATTGGCCAGCGGCATTCCGGTTTTATCGGCGGTACTGACGCCGCGCGCTTTTCACAAAAGCGACGCCCATCAGACTTTTTTCCACGCGCACTTGGCGCTCAAGGGCCAGGAAGTGGCGGCGGCCTGCTTGTGGGTATTGGGCCAGCGCGCCGCCGCCTAGGCGATTTTTCCGCCCAGGCGGTTTAAAAAGCCGCGGCCGCCGTCAGTGGCGATAGGTCGGTTCTTCGGCGTCGAGCACCCGCTTGAGGGCGGTAAAATGGCGGTCGGCGACAATCGCGCGCTCGGTGGCGAATTGTTGGCGGGTATGGGCGCGCACCCGGTCGGAAATGGTGCGCAGCTTGCCGCCGCTGGCCTTGGCCAACAGCTGAAACTTCGCCGCCCGCTCTAAATAGTAGAGATCGGTGAACGCCTCGCCCACACTCGCGCCGGTCGTCATCACGCCGTGGCTGGCCATCATCAACACCTGATTATTGCCAAGCTTGCGGGCCAAGCGGTCGCCTTCGTCACCGTCCAGGGCCAGCCCCTCGTAGTCATCGTCATAAGCGATGCGACCATCGAACATCAGGGCGTTTTGCTCGCACATCTCCAGGCGGCCATCCTCCAGCAGGGTAAGGGCGGTCGCGTGCGGCTGGTGGGTATGCAGGACGGCGACCGCGCCCGGCGCGTTGATGTGTACACGGCTATGAATGAAAAACGCCGTCGGCTCGACCTCTCGGGTGCCCTCCAGGACATTACCCTCTTTGTCACACAGCAAAAGCGACGAGGCGGTGACTTCCGACCAATGTAGGCCGCAGGGGTTGATCAAGAACAGATTGCCGCGCACCACCCCGTCGTCATCGGGGACGGCGACCGAGAAATGGTTGCAAACCCCCTCGTGCAAATCATAGCGCACCGCCCAGCGCAAAGCGCAGGCCAGATCCGCGCGCAGTTCTTGCAAATCGGTCATCACGTCATCTCCTCGTAAAGCTTCGGGCAGAGTATCCTTCCGGCAGGTCGCCGTCCAGCCGCCGACGCCAATGACAATTTGGCCCCTTCCCAGCGATCGTCGGCCCTGCCAGCATGGCCATTGAGCGAACTCGGAGGATCCAAGCATGGCAACCGTCAATGGCGGGCGTTTGATTGACGACCTGCAAACCTTGCGCGAATTCGGCAGTCATCCGCCCGGCGTGGTGCGCCCAGCCTTCAGCGACGCCGATATGGCCGCCCGCCATTGGTTGGCCGAACGCTTCACCGCCGCCGGCCTGAGCGCTAGCATTGACGGTGTTGGCAATGTTTTCGGCCGCTCGGCCCAGGCCGGCCCGGCGGTGTTGATCGGTTCCCATTCGGACAGTCAGCCGACCGGCGGATGGTTGGATGGCGCCCTCGGTGTGATCTATGGCTTGGAGGTGGCGCGGGCCCTGGCGGAAGACCCTGCGACCGCTCATTTGGCTGTCGATGTGGTCTCTTGGCAGGACGAGGAATCGCGTTTTTACGGGTGTCTCGGGAGTCGGTCCTTCGTCGGCCAGATCGAGGACGCGGCGTTGGCCGAGATCACTGATCGCGATGGCGTCAACTTGGCCGCCGCGCGCGCCGACGCCGGGCTCGCCGATGTCGCCCGCCAGCAGGTCGAGCCGGGTCGCCATATCGGCTTTTTGGAGGCCCATATCGAACAGGGGCCGCACCTTGACAAAGCCGGCCTGAAAATTGGGGTGGTCGAAGCGATTGTCGCTCTGCGCGGGCTTTTGCTGCGCTTCCACGGCCAGCAGAACCACGCCGGCACGACGATGATGGCCGACCGCCGGGACGCCGCCGCCGGGCTTTATGAAATGGCCCACCGGATCAACACCGCGTTCCCGGCCGCCGCCGGCCCGCGCAGTGTGTGGACCATGGGGCGGGCGCGGTTGACACCCAACGCCGCCTCCATCGTGCCCGGGTTCGCCGAATTGGAGCTGCAATTTCGCGACGCCGACGAGGCGGTGCTGGACCGTTTCGAGGCCATCGTCCAAGAACTCGCCGACGAGATGAACGCCCGTGGCGGGGTCACCGTCGACGTGACCGCGGCGCGCGCGCCGATTGGCGCGGTACCGATGGACCCCGGTTTCGCCGATCAGATCGCCGCCGCCGCCGCCGACCATTGCCCGGCGCAATGGCAACGCATGCCCTCGGGCGCTTTCCACGACGCGTCGATCTTGGCCACGGTGATGCCGGCGGCGATGATGTTTATCCCGTCCATCGGTGGGGTCAGTCATGATTTTTCCGAGGACACCGCCCTCGATGACATTGTTTTGGGCGCCCAGGTCTTTACCGACGCGACCGCGCGGATTTTGACCGCCGCTTAGGCGACCGGGCAATCGTGGTCGGCGCCGACGGCGACATAGCTGCCGCAGCGCGGACAGCGCGTCATATCCTCGACCCGCGGCTTCTTAGCGGCCCGCCGCGGCGCCTCACCTTGG
>NZLB01000020.1 GCA_002694075.1 Nisaea sp. | reverse complement strand
AATATTTTTGTGCAGTGCGAAATTAAAAATTTTGGATTTTTCAGAGCATCGAGCGCGGATAGTTTACTGTTTTGATTTATTTTTCAAAAAAGGTAAACTGTTGGGGCGCTTCTCACGTATATTCTTGTTTGCACTTGCGTCAAATACGTCCGCGCCGCCCGACATCGACATGCCGTCCCGCGCGGCCGGCCGTCTACCCCGGCGAAGGCCCGCGGCGTCAAGCCGAGGGCCAGGTCCGTCGGATTGGCTCCGTGCCGTCCCAATCGACGCTGGCGGCGGCGATGGCGGCGAAAATCGTCCGGCGTTCGGGTGTTAATTCGGCCATTTCGATAACCGTGCCGGGATGACCCTCGTCGAACAAGTAGACGAAGCGGCCGCGCGGGCTCTCTCCCTGTTGGCCGATTTCATAACCGCTGTCGAGGGCCTGCCGCAGGCGGTCATCATAATCCTCGGGCCAGCTTGACCAATGCTGCATCCCCTCATGGCCGGCGGCCAGGAAATCGCGATACATGCTGGGTCCGTCGCAGCGTTGTTCGATCAGTTCCAACTGAGTGCCACCGGAATTGGCGAGGGCCACCGAGATATGGAAATCGTCGACCACTTGCCCGCGGTACCGGAAGGTGGTGACCGGCAGCTTGTCGACATAGAACCACGGCCCAATGCCGCAGACATCAGCCCAATGGGCCATTGCCTTCTCGATGTCGCGGACGACGATGCCGATTTGTCTGATGTCGCCGAAAAGCCTGCTCATAAGCGCCTCCCCCGTGAGCTTTTGACCCGTGAGTTCTTGAATAGTGACCATTGATCGTAGCGCCGGTGGCTCAGAGATTTCGCCGATAGAGAGCCAGCAAGCGCTGCCAATGGCGTTCGGCGGCCATTTTGTCGTAACACCAGCGCTGGGGGAAGGCAAAGCCGTGGTGGACGCCCGGATGAATTTCCAATTCACCGCGCGCGCCGGCGGCGGCGAACAGGTCTTTCAATTCGGCGACCATGTCGAGCGGCGCCAAATCGTCAAATTCGGCGCAAGCGATATACAATTCGCCTTTCGCTTGAGCGAGGGTCAGGTGCGGGCTCTCGGCGGCGTCGCTGACCAACCAGGTGCCATAGAAGGACGCCGCCGCGGCGATCCGCTCGGGATAGCGCGCCGCCGCCGCCAGGGCGTAGGGACCGCTCATGCAATAGCCGTGGCAGCCGACCGGCCCATCGCGGACATCCGCGCGATCGGCGAGAAAAGTCAGCATATCGGCGATATCGTCCATCACCGGCGGGATGGTCATTTTAGTGCGCACAGCGCGCATGCGGGCATGCTCGGCGCTGCCCGCCTCCAAAACATCCGGCCCAAAGGTGGTATCCCGACCGGCCCGGTAATAAAGATTGGGCAAAGCAACCAGATAGCCCGAGGTCGCCAGGCGGCGGGCCATGTCGCGCAATTCCTCGCGGATTCCCGGGGCGTCCATCAAAAACAGGATCGGCGCGAAGGGACCGCCGCGATCCGGCGCGCAAATGAAGGTCTCCATGGCGCCATCGCGCGTCTCGATATCGACGGTTTGCTCGATCATGGCGATCTGCCCCTNATTCAACCGGCCGGCCGCCCCCCCTCNGTCGATGATTTTCNGCACGGCCGGCGNGCTTGGCNNGCACCGGCCAGNGTNCCTACAATTAAGCNATTAACAAGCAGGGCGAAGTCGTCGCATGATAGCTCATGACACAGTGGGCGGGTCAACGCCCCNGGGAATTCAGGGGAGGGAACGATGAAATCACCGTTGTGTGAAAAACTGGGCATTGATTTTCCGCTGTTCGCCTTTAGCCATTGCCGNAATGTGGTGACCGAGGTCTCTAAAGCCGGCGGTTTCGGCGTGCTTGGCGCGGTCGGCCACACCCCGGAGACCCTTAAGATCGAGCTGGATTGGATCGACGAAAACATCAACGGCAAGCCCTATGGCATCGACCTGTTGATCCCCAATAAAATGGATCACAAGGGCGAAAACGCGATGACGACCGAGGATTTGAAGGCGCTGATNCCGCCCCAGCATATCGCCTATATCAATCAACTTTTGGAAGCCCATGAGATCGACACGACCGATCTATGGTCCG
Source organism: Nisaea sp. (assembly GCA_002694075.1). GTDB lineage: Bacteria > Pseudomonadota > Alphaproteobacteria > Thalassobaculales > Thalassobaculaceae > TMED26. Next base: position 3,732 of record NZLB01000020.1, on the reverse strand, counting down.
GCAAATACGGCACCGATTACACCCACAACATGCGCGAGGCGGGGGCCGGCGACCTGTTGGACGTGGCCTTCGAGCATCCGATCAGCTTGTTCGTCAACGCCCTTGGCGTGCCGCCGCAATCGGTCATCGAGCGCTGCCGCGACCGCGATATCGCGGTCGGCGCGCTGACCGGCGCCCGCGAGCACGCGCTCAAACACGCCGCCGCCGGCGTCGATATTTTGGTGGTGTCGGGCACCGAGGCCGGCGGCCATTGCGGCGAAATCTCGACCATGGTGGTGGTTCCCGACGTGATCGACGCGGTCAAGGATTATGATGACATCCACGTCTTGGCGGCGGGCGGCATCGCCACCGGTCGGCAAATGGCGGCCTGCATGGCGATGGGCGCCGCCGGCGCTTGGTGCGGCTCGGTCTGGCTGACCACCGCGGAGGCCGAGACGACGCCGACGGTGAAGCAAAAAATGCTGGCCGCCGGACCGCGCAACACGGTCCGCTCGCGCAGCCGCACCGGCAAGCCCACCCGCCAATTGCAGTCGGCATGGACCGACGCCTGGTACGCGCCAGACGCCCCCGACCCCTTGCCGATGCCCTTGCAGGGGGTGCTGTCACGGCCGCCCATGGACAAAATCGACCGCTTGGCGGCGGGCGGTCACGCCGGCGCGGCGGCCTTGGCGACCTATTACGTTGGCCAGGCCGTTGGCCTGATGAACCAGGAGAAATCGGCGCGCGCGGTGGTCTATGAATTCATGGAGGATTTCGCCGAGGCGGTGGCCCGGCTATCGCGGACTTTGGAGTGACCGGCCCGCTGACGGTGGCTGTGAAGGAACCTCAGAATTGGCAAAACGATGGGCCGATATGACAGTTTTTGCGCGAGAGGAGCGGCGCGATGACCTTACCCCAAAAAGATTTTGATCCGACCCCCCAGAACGGCCTGGCCCATGTCATCGGCGACACCGGCCAAGCCATCTGGCACCGCACGATCCCCGATGTCTTCAAAGAGACCGTCGGGCGCTTCGCCGACCGCGACGCGGCGGTGTTTCCCGAACAAGGGATCCGCTGGAGTTGGGCGGCCTTTGACCGCGAGGTCGACGCCCTGGCCCACGGCTTCCTCAAGCTCGGCCTGCAAAAAGGCGACCGCATCGGCATTTGGTCGCCGAACCGCGCCGAATGGCTGCTCACCCAATTCGCGACGGCGCGGGTCGGCATCATTTTGGTGACCATCAACCCAGCCTATCGGGTGAGCGAGGTTGAATACGTTCTCAACAAAGTCGCCTGCGCCGCGCTGGTCACCGCCGCCGAGTTCAAAACCAGCGACTATCTCGGAATGCTGCGCGAGCTCGCCCCCGAACTTGCCACTTCTGCGCCGGGCGCGCTGGCCGCCGCCAAGCTACCGCATCTCAAAAGCATCATTCGCGTGGGCGCCGACCCCACGCCGGGCATGCTCAATTTCGACGCCGTGGTCGACAGCGGCCGGGACAGCGACCCCGCCACGCTCGACGCGCTGGGCGCCGACCTCGATCCCGAAGATGCGATCAATATCCAATTCACCTCCGGCACCACCGGTGCGCCCAAGGGCGCGACGCTCAGCCATGTCAACATCGTCAACAACGGCCGTTTCGTGGTCGGCGCCCAAAACCTCACGGAACGAGACCGGTTGTGTATTCCGGTGCCGCTCTACCATTGTTTCGGCATGGTGATGGGCAGTCTCGGCTGCGTCACCACCGGCGCGGCGATGATCTTTCCCTCCGAAGGCTTCGATGCGGATTCCTGCCTGCGCGCCCTCGCCGACGAACGCTGCACCGCGGTCTATGGCGTGCCGACCATGTTCGTCGGCATGTTGCAGCATCCCGAGATTAAGGATTTCGACCTTGGCGCGCTGCGCACCGGCATCATGGCCGGCGCGCCCTGCCCGATCGAGGTGATGAAGCAATGCGTCACGGACATGAACCTGACCGACATCACCATCGCCTATGGCATGACCGAGACCAGCCCGGTTTCCTTTCAAACCTCGGCCAGCGACCCGTTGGAACGGCGCGTCTCGACCGTCGGACGGGTTCACCCCCATGTCGAATGCAAAATCATCGACGAACAGGGCGCGACTGTCGCCCCGGGTGTCCAAGGCGAGCTATGCACCCGCGGCTATTCGGTCATGAAGGGCTATTGGGACGAGCCAGATTTATCGGCCCAAGCGATCGACGCCGATGGCTGGATGCATTCCGGCGATCTCGCCGTCATCGACGCCGAGGGCTACGGCAACATCACCGGGCGGGTCAAGGACATGATCGTGCGCGGCGGCGAAAACGTCTACCCGGCCGAGGTTGAGAACTACCTGTTCCGCCACCCCGCCGTGCGCGAGGTGCAGGTCTTTGGTGTGCCGGACGAGAAATTCGGTGAGGAGGTCTGCGCCTGGATCGTCTTGGCCCAGGACGCGGCGGCCAGCGCCGAGGAGATCACCGCGTTCTGCCGCGGCCAGATCGCCCATTACAAGGTGCCGCGTTATATCCAGTTCAAGGACGCCTTGCCGATGACCGTCACCGGCAAACCGCAAAAATTCAAAATGCGCGCCGCGATGATGGCCGAAATGGGCCTCACCGCGATCAAAACCGCGTAAGCCGAGGCGCCAGGTCCGGTCCTTAAGAGGCGACGGCGCCCGCTCGAACTATGTCGCGCGCAGGGCCGGCAGGCCCACGCCGCTGGCGTCGAAACCACCGTCGACGGCGAGGGTCTGGCCGGTCACATAGGACGCCTTGTCAGAGCACAGGAAATAGACGGCCTCGCCGATTTCCCGCTCGGTGCCATAGCGGTTGAGCGGGATGGCGTCGTGATAGGCGTCGATGATTTCCTGGGTGTGCACGGCCATTGCCAACTTGGTCCGCACCGGGCCCGGCGCCACACAATTGGCGCGAATACCATATTCGCCGAGCTCGACCGCCTGTTGCTGGGTCAGGTGCATGACCGCCGCCTTCGACGTGCCATAGGCGACCCGCAAGGTCGAGGCGCGCAGGCCGGAAATCGAGGCGATATTGACCAGACAACCGCGGGTTTCGCGGAGCAGCGGCGTGAGCGCTTGCGACAGATAAAACATGCCGTCCAAATTGGTGTCCATGACCCGCCGCCAAGTTGTCGCATCACAGGCTTCGATAGGGCCGAAATCGGCCACGCCGGCATTGTTCACCAAACAATCCAAGCGCCCGAAATGGCCTTTGATCGCGGCCGCCACCTGTCCGCCAGCCTGGGGGTTGGCGATGTCAGTCGGCAGGGGGAGCGCGTCCGGCAACCGTTCGCCGGCCGCCGCCAGGGCTGGCGCGTCACGGTCGAGCAGCACGATGTTGTAATGGTTCTCGGCGAAAATCTCGGCCGTCGCCAGACCAATGCCGCGGGCGGCGCCGGTGATCAGGACTGTTTTCATCATAAGCTTAAATCCCCTCCCCGCCCGGCGGGGCGCGCCGCGCGTTGTGATACGCGGAACATCCCCCGCGCCAGCGAGTGTCTCGCCTTGGCGCCCTATCGGCAAGGCAGAGATCGCCCGCCGGCCAGCCGGCGGCACTCTAGGCGATCAGGCCGCCGCGCGCGGATTTGACCAGGGCGAATTTTCTTGCCCGCCGCCACCTTCTTGAGGTGACATTTTAACGGGGAACAGGACCCGGCTTTTGGGGGATGAAAAAAATGACCGCTGACGCCTATGACTTCATCATTGTGGGGGCCGGGTCGGCCGGCGCCGCGCTGGCCCACCGC
>NZLB01000019.1 GCA_002694075.1 Nisaea sp. | reverse complement strand
ATCGCCACCGACAACGCGACGGCGGCGGCGCGGATGATGTTTTTTGTGGTTTTCATTTTTCCCTCCCTCAGCTTCTTCACGCCGTCGCTAGGACCGGCTCGCTGATACTCCGCGGCAATGGCTTGGGACGTTCGAAGACGCTGAGGAACGGCAGCAGAACGAGGAAGTGGATGAAGTAATAGGCCGTCGCGACCCGCGACAGGATCACGTAAATCCCTTCCGCCGGCATGGCGCCGAGGTAGGTCAGCGCGATACAATCGATCACCAAAACCCAGAAGAAGAGCTTGAAGATCGGCCGGTAACCGCCGCTGCGGATCGGCGAGCGATCCAACCACGGCAGAACGAACAGCACGGCGATGGCGCCGAACATCATCAACACGCCGCCCAGCTTGTCCGGCACCGCGCGCAGGATGGCGTAGAACGGCAGGAAATACCATTCCGGCACGATATGGGCCGGCGTCACCATCGGATTGGCCGGAATGTAGTTATCCGGATGGCCGAGGAANTTCGGCTGGAANAAGACCATGAATGAGAANATGGTCAGNAANACGCTNAGGCCGAACAAATCCTTAATNGTGTAATACGGATGGAAGGGCAGTTGATCTTGCGGCCCTTTGGTGTCGATGCCGAGCGGGTTGTTCGATCCGAAGCGATGCAANGCCACAATGTGCAGCACGACCACGCCAACGATCACGAAGGGCAGCAGGAAGTGCAATGAAAAGAAGCGGTTGAGCGTCGCGTTATCGACCGAGAAACCACCCCACAGCCAGGTGACGATGGATTCGCCCACCAGCGGGATCGCCGAGAACAGGTTGGTGATCACGGTCGCGCCCCAGAAGCTCATCTGGCCCCAGGGCAAGACATAACCCATGAAAGCGGTGGCCATCATCAGCAATAGGATGACCACGCCGAGGATCCACAGCAACTCGCGCGGCGCCTTGTACGAGCCGTAGTACAGCCCGCGGAAAATATGAATGTAGACAACGATGAAGAAGAAGCTNGCGCCNTTCATGTGGATGTAGCGGATCAACCAACCGTAGTTGACGTCACGCATGATNCGCTCGACCGATTGGAAAGCGTGGTCGACATGGGCGGTGTAGTGCATCGACAGAGTGATGCCGGTGATGATCATAATGATCAAGGTAATCCCGGCGAGCGAGCCGAAATTCCACCAATAGCTCAGGTTTTTCGGCGTCGGGTATTCGTTCAGCTCGTGATTGAGGAACGTGAATACCGGCAACCGATGGTCGATCCACCGCGCGACAGGATTGCTAATCGTCGACGTGCTCATGCTGCTTATCCTCAGCCAATACGGACAACGGTGTCAGAAGTGAAAGTATAGCCGGGAACCTCCAGGTTCTTCGGCGCCGGGCCNTTGCGAATACGCCCGGANGTNTCGTAATGCGACCCNTGGCAGGGGCAAAACCANCCCCCGAAGTCGCCCTTGGTATCGGTCGCCTTNTGGCCCAGCGGCACGCAGCCCAAATGGGTGCAGACGCCGACCATGACCAACCACTCGGNCTTTTGGACGCGCGCCGCGTCGGGCTCCGGGTCCGGCAAGTCGAACACNTTGACGCGTTGCGCCTCNGCGATTTCCTCGGCCGACCGGCGACGGATGAACACCGGTTTGCCGCGCCACACCACGGTGATCGCCTGGCCAACCTCAATCGCCGACAGGTCGACCTCGGTGGTCGCCAGGGCGAGGGTGTCGGCGGCCGGGTTCATCTGATCGATGAACGGCCAGGCGACGCACGCNGCGCCGACGGCGGTCATTCCCGTTGTGGCTACTTGGAGAAAATCGCGACGGCTGCTACCTGCATGGGCTTCGGCCATAATTCCATCCCTTTCGATCGCCGAGATCGTCTGCNACGGACAATGAAGGAGCCCCCCTCAAAGTCACTGTGACACACCGTCGCGCGTCTCGATNCGCTTGTTTGCTGGCNTGGTCTCGTGTACTCCACAGGCTTGAAATNTCAGGGGCCTAGCGGGNTTGGAAAGAGGAAATCGAGGGCGCCATGCGAATTGCCTTATATGAGCCCGATATTCCGCAAAACACCGGCGCGATCCTCCGCCTCGGCGCCTGCATGGGCGTGGCNGTGGATATCATCGAACCGTGTGGTTTCGCNCTNACCGACGCCAANATGCGGCGCGCCGGGATGGATTACATTGACCGGTTGGAATGGCGCCGGCATCNCTCGTGGTCGGCGTTCCTGGCCGCGCCGCCGCCAGGCCGGGTNGTGTTGTTGACCACCGGCGGCGCGNCGGCCTTNACCGCGTTCCCTTTTGCNCCCACCGATACCCTTTTGATGGGCAGCGAAAGNGCCGGCGTTCCGGNNANCGTTCATGACGCCGTCGACGCCCGGGTCGCCATCCNACAGGCGGCNGGCACACGCTCGCTNAATGTGGCGATGGCGGCGGCGATCGCGACCCATGAGGCTTTACGTCAAACCGGCGTCCTGCCCCTCGCAGCCCCACCCTCCGGCGCCGGCGCCGCGGTTGGCGTCAAGCCGTGACAACGCAAAGGAACGTCGCCATGTCGGCTCTTGATGAAACCCCTGAAAAAGCCCGCGCCGCCGCCTGGTTTGAGACGTTACGNAACCAGATTTGCGATGCCTTCGAGNCCCTTGAGGACACCTATGACGGCCCCCTGAACGACCAGGCGGCCGGCCGCTTCCGACGCAAGGAATGGCAACGTCCCGGCGGCGGCGGCGGCGTCATGGCCTTGATGCATGGCCGGGTGTTTGAAAAGGTCGGCGTTAACGTCTCAACCGTCTTTGGCGAATTCAGCGAAGAATTTCGCGGTCAAATCCCCGGCGCCGCCGAGGATCCGCGATTTTGGGCCAGCGGCATTTCCCTGGTCGCCCATCTGTGCTCGCCGCGGGTGCCGGCGGTGCATATGAACACCCGCCACATCGTGACCACGCGCGGCTGGTTTGGCGGCGGCGCCGATTTGACGCCAATGATTCCCGATGACGCGGATCGCGACACCTTTCACGCCGCCTTGCAAACCGTCTGCGACGCCTACGATCCCAGTTACTACCCGCGTTTCTCGGAGCATTGCGACCGCTATTTCTACCTTCATCACCGCGATGAGCCGCGCGGCGTCGGCGGCATTTTCTACGACAACTTGGCGGAGGATTGGGAACGGGATTTCGCCTTCACCCAAGACGTCGGCCGCGCCTTTCTGGATGTTTACCCCCAACTGGTTCGCCGGCACATGAACAGCCCGTGGACCGAGGAAGAGCGACAAGCCCAATTGATCAAACGCGGCCGCTACGTGGAATTCAACCTGCTGCACGACCGGGGAACTTTGTTCGGTCTCAAGACCGGCGGCAATGTCGAGGCTATCTTGATGTCCCTGCCACCGGCGGTGGCCTGGCCGTGACCTGTCAGCGGCCGTGGGCGACCGCGTCCAAGGCGTCGAGCACGCGATCGACATCGCCGATGGTCATCGCCGGATAAAGCGGCAGCGACAGGATGCGCCGGTAATAGGCCGCCGCGCCGGGATAGTCACCCGCCCCATAACGGTCCCGATAATAGGGTTGCCAGGGCACCGGCAGGTAATGCACCTGACTACCGATGCCACGGGCGCGCAACCCATCGATGACCGCCGCCCTGGTGACGCCAAGAGCGTCGAAATCAATCAACGCGACCGCCAAATGCCAGGCCGCCACCCCCTTCGGCGCGAGGCCGGCCGGCCGAATATGCGGGCCGAGCGCGCCCAAGCCGGCGTGGTAATGGGCGTGCAAGGCACGCCGTTGGGCGATGAAACCCGGCAGTTTGCCTAGTTGGCTAAGCCCAAGGGCGGCGTGCAGGTCACTCAGGCGATAATTAAGGCCGGGTGCAGCCATTTCATAATACCACGGATTGACTGCCCCGCTGACCGGATCGAAGGCCAGTTCCGGCCGGGTCAGAGCGCCCGCGTCGCGAGTCATGCCGTGATTGCGCAAGCGCCTGAGAAGCGCCGCCAGTTCACCGTCGTTGGTGGTCAGCATGCCGCCCTCGCCGGTGGCAATGGTTTTCACAGGGTGGCTCGAAAACATCGTGATGCCACCGAACGGACAGGCGCCGACGGCGACATCGTCGCCGGCCATGCCCGGATAGCGGCTGCCCAAGGCATGGCACGCGTCCTCGATCAATCGGCGGCCATCCAGCACCGCCCCCATGGTCGAAAGATCGACGGTCTGACCGGTGAGATGAACCGGCATGACGGCCGTAACCGGGCCGGTGGCGGCGGCGAGGGCGGCGGCGGCGGTCGCTGGTGTCATCAAGCCCGTGTCAGCGTCGACATCGGCGAAAACCACCTCGCCGCCGACGAAGCGCACGGCGTTGGCGGTGGCCAAAAAAGTGACCGCCGGCACCAGCACCCGGTCGCCGGGTGCGATGCCACTGGCCAGCGCCGCCAAGTGCAGGCCGGCGGTGCCGCTAGAGCAGGCGACCGCGTGAGCGGCGCCGGTGAGATCACGAAAGCGCTCTTCATAAGCGTCCACCGTCGGGCCGGTGGTCAACCAATCGCCACGCAAAACCTCGACAACGGCGGCGATGTCCTCGTCATCGAGCACCTGTCGACCATAGGGCAGAAAGGCGGCCGCGTCGCCGATGCCGTCGCCGCTCCGAGGTCCCATGGCCGTCACCCTTAGTTTTCGCGCAAGGAGAATTCCACGCTGCGCGCGATTGGCGCGATAATGTAATCTAGCATGGTTTGGTCGCCCGTGCTGATAATCGCCATCGCCGGCATGCCCTGGATCAACTCCAAATCCGCTTGCTGGGCCAGCCTTTCGGGGTCTAGCACGATTTCGCCGACGTAATACGGCGGGCTGCGGCCGTCGTTGACAATATCCGCGGATATGCGGATCAACTCGCCATCGACCGGCTTGAACGTGCGTTGACTGAACGAGGTCAGGCGCACGGTGGTTAAGGCGCCAATTTTGACCACGTCGATATCCTTTGGATCGATGTGCACCTCGACGTTCAGCTTTTGATCCAGGGGCACGATTCCAAGAATGACCTCGCTTGGCGGGATTACACCGCCAACAGTGTGAAACCGCGATCCAAAGACCTGGCCGTCGGTGGGCGCGCGCACCAAGGTCCGCTCCAGGCGCTCGCGGGCGCCGCGCAGACGCTCACTAATCTCGGCGATTTGCTCGCGCGTTTGACCCAGGTTGGTCTCGACCTCGGCTTCGTTGTTTTCGGTGAAGCTGGCGGTTTGAAACTCAATCTCACTGATCGCCTGTTCAGCGCGGGCGATCAGCGCCACACGGTTGCCAAAACGCCCGTCCAAACTGGCTTGCTGACGTTGCAAGGCCAGCAGGCGGGGTTTGCGCTCCAGCCCCTTTTCCAGCAGCACCCGGACCGCGGCGATTTCTTCTTCAATGAGCACCAGCTGCCGGCGGTCGGCCCTCTGCTCGGCGCGGTGGGCAGCGATTTCCCGTTGAATTTTCGCCACGCGCTTGTCCAAAAGCGCGATTTGGCTGGTCATCGCGGCGCGCCGCTTGTCAAACAAGCGTCGCTCGCTCTCGATCAGTTTCACCACCTCCGGATTATCGCTCTCGGCCAACAGTTCGGCGGGAAACTTGGGCACTGGGCTGTTCAGCCGCTCGGCCTCGAGACGCGCCATGCGGGCCTGCAAGGCCCATAACTGGCTCGATAGAACCGACACCTCGACCTGAGTTTCCGTGGAATCCAGTTCAAGTAAGACCTGCCCGGTGGAGACCACATCGCCGTCACGCACATGCAGCGCGGCGATGATGCCGCCATCCTTGGACTGAACCATTTTTTGCTTGCCCGCGACCTGCACCTGGCCGACCGCAATGGCGCCGGTGCCCAAGGGAGCGTAGGCCGCCCAGCCCCCGAAACCACCAAAAAATCCGAGCAAAATGATAAATCCGATGGTTATCACGGGCCGCCAATTTTTAGGCGCGTCGGTGGTCAGTTGAACATGGGCGGGCGGCGCCGCGGCAACCGGCGGGGCGTCATTGGCGGGCATGACCGCTTGTTCATGCGCCATCTTCGGTCTCCCCGGTTACGGCGGCCTGACCGCGGCCGCGATTGAAGGCCCGCGCCGGCACGCTTTGCACCGCCATGCTGCGCGCCTGGACCGCCGGGGCGGGTTTGGCGAGCGAGTTGGGCGGGCTCGTCGACGCGGCGGTGGCCGGACCGGCGGGTGGTGATGACCCGGGCTGGCCGCTCAAAGGGTCACTGGCCGCCGCCTTCTCAACCGATCCGGTGGGGGCGTTCGCCGGCGACGGCGCGCCGGGTCGCCGGTCGCTTTCGGCATCGGACAAGCGACGCTGCACCGCCGAGGCCGGCACGCCAAGGTGAGAGATCACCTCGTCGCGCGGCCCGAAGCTTTGCACCGCGCCGTTTTGTAAGATCATCACCTTATCCAACTCGGCGAGGCTTTGCGGGCGGTGGGTGATCATGATCACCGTGGTCCCCGCCGCTTTAACGGCTTTGATCGCCGCCGCCAAGGCGTCGTCGCCGGAAGCGTCCAAATTGGAATTGGGTTCATCCAAAACCACGATAACCGGATCCCCGTAGAGGGCGCGGGCCAGGGCCACGCGTTGGCGCATACCGCCGGACAGCAAGGCGCCGCCTTCCCCGATCTCGGTGTCATAGCCATCCGGTAGATGGAGGATGAGATCGTGCAAGCCGGCCAAACGGGCGGCGCGGATCACCGCCTCGGGGTCGGGCTGTGGATTAAGGCGCGCGATATTGACCGCCACCGACCCTGAAAACAATTGGGTTTCCTGCGGCATAAAGCCGATATGCTTGCCCAATTCCTCGCTCGGCCAGGAGAAGGCGTCGGCCCCGTCCAGACGAATGTGGCCAACGGTCGGTCGCTCGATGCCGACCAAAAGGCGCGCCAAAGTCGATTTGCCGGCCGCCGACGGCCCCACGATGCCAAGCCCCTCGCCGGCCTCGAGGTTAAAGGAAATGCGCTGCAGGATCGGGCGGTCGCGGCCACGCGGCTGATAGGTGACGTTTTCAACATCGATCTTGCCGGTCGGCGGCGGCAAGCTCATCCGTTCCTGCTCGCTCTGGGCGGCTTCCAACGCCGCCTCGACGGTCCGAAAAGCGCCAATCGCCTCGGCCAAGCTGCGGGCTTGGTTGATGCCCATTTCAACTGGCTGCAAAGCGCGGCCCAAAATGATCACCGAGGCGATCATGATGCCCGGTGTCATCGGAGTCGTGGGGTCGATGATTTGCAGCGCCGCCACGCTCATGATGACCATCTGCACCAACATCCGCATGGATTTTGANATAGCCTGGAAAATCGCCGCGCGGTCGCTGGCCAGCGACTGCATTTCGATCAATTCCTCATTGCGCTGAAACCAGCGGGTCAGCGCCCATTGGCGCATGCCCATGGCCTCCACCACCGAGGCGTTGCGAACCGCGGCGTCGGCCTCCATGTAGGCNACGTTGGCGAAACCCTGCGCCTGNGTGATCTTGGGCCGCGTCATCAAATCGTTGAGCAAGCCGATCAAAAACATCACCAGCGCGCCGCCGATCGCGGCCATGCCCATGGCCTCGTTGAACCAATAGATCAGCGCCAGGAAGATCGGCACCCATGGCAAATCCAACAAGGTCAACATGCCGGGGCCGGTCAAAAATGTTCGAAAAGTGGTCAGCGAACGCATCGCGCCGCTGGACGGCACTTTCGAGCGGTCCAAAGCGTCGGCGATAATCGCCGACAGCAGGGTCAGCCCAATGCGCCGCTCAATCCACTGACTGACGCGGATAAAAGCGTAGGCGCGTGTGGCGTCCAGCGCGGCCTGCACGGCAAGCGCGAACGAGGCCATCAGTAACAAAAAGATAAGTGTGGTTTCGCTGCGGCTGGCCATCACCCGGTCGAAGACCTGGAACATGAATAGCGGCAGGGTCAGCATTAAAAGGTTGACCGCGAAGCTGAACAGCGCCGATACCGCGAAGGCGCCATAGGCGGCGCGCAGCAATTTGTGAATCGTGACCGATTGTGGCCGGCCCTCTGCGGACTCGGTCATCACCCGAGCCCCCAGTTCGTGCGAAGCGACCGATCAGTCTTCAGTGAACTTAGCCAAATCGATGTCGCCATGACGGAACGGCACCCAATATTTGGTCTCAGGATTGTATTCAATCCCGTAGATATTGGTGCAGAAGACTTTTTGGGGAGGCTTTGCGCCTTCTTGTTCGGTTCTTTCAACATCGACCATTTCTGATTTTTTGAATTCTTGCCAGGCCGCCTCGACGTCGCTGCGCTCTTTCTCACTTAGATCGTTAACCTTCATGGCAAGGTCCCATGTCTGCTCAAGATCNTTCCAAAGAGCGTCTAAGTATTCACCCATGTTCAGCGTTTCCCGTNGTTTGCTGCCTAGNGANCAGACCTACATTATCNGAGTGGCGCCAATCAACTAAATATTCGTATNACCCNCTTGTANTATCGNGGACGTACCTCCGCCAGGTCGAAAGGCGGAAAACGCACNACNCAGGGTGTCNGCGCGATATTGTGGCGCGCCAGCCACGCCGCCAGATGATCTGGGTACCGCGGGTCATAGAGCTTATACAGATGATAATCGCGGGGATATAAACCGGAGAATCCGTTGACGGTGGGAAGGCCGGTCAGGGCGGCGAGCAACAAGGCGTCGGCCTGGTATTTGCGGTTGAGATTGGGAATTTCGTTGATCCCCGGCTCGNCGAAGGGNTGCTCCGGGTCNCGTACCGAAAACAGCTGNCAGGACGGCGCCAATTGCGCTTTGAGGGCGGCGAAATAACGCCTTTGGCCATCGGCGGAAAAACCGAAACTGCCCGACACTTGCTCGCTCATCACGGCCAGCGCCAANAGCNTCGCNGCGCCGCCGCCAAGAAAACGCGCGCGCGGGNNACCACCGACCCGCAACAGCCGGTCGACCGCCATCGCCAANAGCGCCGCCAAAGGCGCCGTCAGCATCATCATATAGCGCTGCAGGCCACGTACCGCGTCGGCGCCGGGCACCACGCCGACGACACCATCCCAGGCGGAAAAGCCACCGGGCCAGCGAATCGCCAATAAGGTGAAGNCGCTGGTCGCCAACACCATGACCGCCAAGCGCCATTCGACGCGCGCCGTCGCTGGCCCCGTCCATGCCACCTTGACCAGCGCCCANGGNACCGCCNAGGCCCACAGGATCAACATCGCATAACCNACCCCCATGCGGCTTTCCTCCGGCAACGCCGGCAGCCAATCATGGGCCCATCCCCACAGAAAATTGGCCGGACCCATATTGATCAGGAAATCCCAGGTCGGCACGGAAGGTAGATGCCCTTTGTCAAAGGACCGCGCCGGCAGGTAGAGACTTAGAAACGGCACCATCGCGGCGATGAACACGGCACCGGCGGCGAGCAGGCCCAGACCATGGCGCNCCAACAACGCCCACAACCATTCCCGACCCAGCCGATGGCTCAGCGCGACCCCGGCNAGCAACAGCAAAAAGAAACCGGTGTACCAGGCCAAATACCATCCGGAATTGAACATCAACGCCAAACACAGCATGCCGGCGGCGGTCAGGGCGAACNCGCGCCACCGCGACATGGCGCGCACGTCCGTCGCCGGTCCCATCAACAAACCGACNGCCAGCAGCACCACCGGAATAAGCCCGTAAATATGCAGTTGATAGGGGCCCATGTTCATCGCCTTGATACTGGAGAAGGCGAANAACCAGGCGCCGGCGCAGGTCGCGACAAGCGAGGTGGCAAACACCTGGCGCAGAAACAGACCGGCCATCANGTAAGCGAGGGCGCTCAACCCCATGATCAGCGCGATGGTCGCGTCAAACAGATCCAGTCCAACCGCGCGCAGGGCGGCATGCGCCACCCCCTGGCCAAACGCCATATCNGAGAAGCCCAAGGTGTCGGCCGTCGGATACATCATGATTGGCGAGGTCCACGGCACCGCCCCGGCGAACACTTTGGACCAGTGGTCNAAAAGNAAAATCANCAGACGGGTGTCGCCCATGCGGCCGGGCACCAAATCAAAGCCGGTGAGAACCTGGGCGCGGTGCNTGAACAAGGTTCCGACCAGCCCGACCAACAGAAACAACAGGATCCACGTGCCCCGGGCCACACGATCGGCAAAAANATCTCCAAGCCAACGCGCTAGCATGGCCGCCCTCCCCGCCGGATTTCACCANCCTTCACGGTCATCGCCGNTCGCCCTCCTCCAGCAGTCGCTGAAACACCTGGCGGAGGGCCGCGATATAGCGTTCNGTCCATGGCACGGTCGCCGGATCGGCGCGGCCGGTCTTGGCCATCCAATCGGCGACCATCGCCCGCAGCCGCNCGCCGTCGAGGCGGTCGCCCAGGCCGCGTTCCAGTTCCAAGGTCGAGGCCGGGTGGCGATTGGTGACACTGAGCGGCTNGTCGATAAAGCGCGTCGGNGGNGCCAGCNGNCTNANNGTGTCCTGGGCCAGCCAATGCTGGGCGACGCACTCGAACCGGTCGCAATGAACCGCCGCTAGGCGTCCACGCACGCCATAATTATTGGTATAGCAATAGTGGTCGACNNCACGCCGCTCAAAGCCATCGCGCAGCACCAGCGAACGCCAAATCACGACCTCGTCGCCGCGCCCGGTTTNGGTCCGCAACCGGTCCGCCAAATCCGGCGCGAACCAGTCGTCGTCATCGCTAAACACCAGCCATGCGCCNGGNGCGTCAAGGGTGGCGGCGCCGGCCAAATCGATGCGTTCCACCCCGCGCATGTCGGCGCGGCTGCGCATGGCGATCTCTTTCAGGCGCGCCCGCACCTGGAAGAAGCTTAACGGGAAGGTGTCATCCCATANACGCACATANTCGACCATCATGTTTTCCGGCCGACCAATAAGGCGCGCGAAGGCGCGCATCTCGTCAAAATAACGATCATCCANNGNCGCCCAGTCCGGCGATTGTCGTTCAACGACATAGATTTTCGGGCTGGANGCCAACCACCGAAACATCGACCNAACCGCCTAAATGAAATCGGCGAAATGGCCGCGCACACGCCGGAACCATAACAGGGCCCCCCAGGCCAGCATGGCGGCGACAACGCCATAAATGGCCAAAGATCCCCAATTAGGCAGCCGGCCTTCCAGGGTGACCGCCCGTAGTTCAACCACGATCAAGCTTAGTGGGTTGGCGTAAACCAGCGGCCGAAACGCCTCGGGCAGGGCCTCAATCGGGAAAAAGATCGGGCTCATGAACAGCAGAATGGTCGACAGCAGCGGCACGACTTGGCCGATATCGCGCAGGAACACGCCCAAGGCCGCCAGAAACCACCCCACCGCCAAGGCCAGCAGGCACAGCGGCAACATCACCAGCGGCGCCAAAATCACCGTCCACGGCACCTGGCCAAGAATCAGCGCGGCCCCCACCAACAACACCGCGAAGCTGGTGACGGCGGTGAAAATCGCCGAGCCCAGCACCACCCAGGGGAACACTTCCAAAGGAAAAACCACCCGCTTGACCAAATTCGGCGCGTCCAGAATCAAGCGCGGTCCGCGTGTCAAACACTCGGCCAACAACCCATGCAGGATCAATCCCGCGAACAAATAGACCGCGAATTTCGCCGGCTCGCCGCCGCCGCCCCAACGCGCTTGAAAGACATAACCAAAAACAAAGGTGTAGACGGCCAGCATCAAGAGCGGGTTCAAGGCCGCCCACAGCCAGCCCAGAAGCGAGCCACGATAGCGCTGGGCCAAATCGCGAATCACCAATTCACGGATCAAATCGCGGTGCCGCCACAGCGGCGCCATAATCAACAGCGGTGTCCGGCGCAGGCCTGTTCTCAAAACGCTCATGTGTCCCCCGACCGCCCCGCCGGCGCGAAACCGAACCTTCGGCGCGCCACGGCAATCACCCAATCAATGGTGTTTTGGGTGTGCGCGTCAAGGCGCTGCCATCGGCCAATGCTGTCCGGACGGTCGATCAGGCGCGCGGCCGGAGCCACCCGCGACAGCGGTAGATCGAGAGCGACGAACAGGCGGCGGATTTCAATTTCCGGCTCTCGGCAGAGCGTTTCGAAAATCACCCGGTGATAGCGGCCAAGCATCCGTCGCGCCGCCCAATCGGCCGCCTCGCCGTTGGCTTTGGCCCACAAGCGTGCGGCGGTCACGCGCGGGTCGCCGTCGGCGGCGCCAAACAAGGCGGCGGCATGTTTGTCGCGCTGCAATTGATTGCCTGCGGTGGCCATGTCACGGCCGTCGCGGATCACATGGATGAACTGGAATTGTGGAAAGACCTCGGCGATCATCGGCAACAGATACATGGCCCGAGGGGTCTTCCAGCCCCATGGCGCGCCCACCGTCCAAGATCCGCTCAAATGCCGGTTGGCCGCCGCCCGCAACCCTTCGACAAGGGCCCGCCGCAAAGCTGTCGAAAGTGTGTCGGCGCGGTAGTCCAGACCGCCGGTCTCGGTCAACACCGCGTTGATATATTGGTCATAAAGGGGCTCGAAGGCCATGGCGTCCCCGGTCACGTTGACCGCGTCGCCCATGAACACACCGCCGATTTCCAGCACCTTGCGCAAGGCGCGCGTACCGGACCCACCGGTCGCGCCGATCACCACCGGGGCCGCGCCGGCGTGTTTCAATAAATCGCCCGTCGCCATGGCGTTCAGCTCGCCTCGATGAAGTGCCGCACCGCCCGCTCCACCGCCGGGCCAAAGCTTTCATTCCAATCGGTCGGCCAGGCGACCGCCGCGCCGGCGACCCGCGCCGGCAAGTCATCGACGCGCGCGGCGGCTTGACGGAGCCCGGCCTCAACCGTTTCAACGGTCGGTGCCACGGCGATGATATTGGCGGATAAGGCGGCCATCGCGTCGGCGTCGCGGGCGCCAAAATGGGTTGTCACCACGACCATGCCGGCCGATGCCATTTCCAGGGGCGGCACGCTTGGATGCGGCGCGTACATAAGGCTAAGCCCAATATCGCAGGCACTTAAGGTCCGTCCATAGGCGGCTGGGTCGACACGCGGCGCGATTTCCAGCACCCGCCCCTCGGCCAGCGGCAGATCACCGGACAGGCCAAGGGAACCGATGGCGACGAATTCCCACTCGCGGCCGAACACGCCGGCGGTGATCGCCCGCCTGAGGGCCAGCACGCCAATTTCAAAAAGATTGCGCGCGGCGTGGGCCTCGGGCCGGGCGTAGAAGAACAGCCGCCGCCGCCCGCCCCGTTCCAGGTCGGCCAGCGCCGGCTGGGGGATGGCGGTCAAGGCATGGGCATAACTGGCCGAGGCCGCGTCGCCGGCCGCCGCGCCGTCGTGGTAGACGCCCAGTCCCTCGGCGCGAAAATGGTCCCGCAACAAAGCGCTGTTGAACAGTGCGAAATGAGGCTGGCGATAGGCTTGCTCGGCCAAGGCGCGAAAGCTGTTGTTCTCGTAAAAAATACGCTCATCCTCTTGGATGAAAAACAGGTGACGCTGCCGTCCAATGGCCTCTGTCGCGCCGTGGGCGAGCAGCGCGGTCCATACCGAGAAACTGACAAACACGTCTTG
>NZLB01000018.1 GCA_002694075.1 Nisaea sp. | reverse complement strand
CTGGGTCGTTGACAATGGGTCGGAGGCGCTGGCCCGTGCGCGGGTACGGGCGGCGGTGATAGCGGCCGGTGGGCACGCTACCATGATCGAGAATGACACCAACCGCGGTCTTGGCGCGGCGCAAAATCAGGGCATCGCCGTGGCATTGGCGGCGGATATGGATTGGGTTTTGACGCTTGACCATGACAGCTTGCCGGCGGCGGACATGGTGCCGCGGTTGCTCGCCGGGGTGGCCGCCGATTTGGCGCCGGCGCGGGTTGGCATGGCGGTGCCACGCTTGTTCGATCCGGACGGCAGTGTCGACGCGCCGCTTTACCTGGCTGGATCGGCCGGTTGGGTGCGGCGCCTGCGCTTGGACCCGGCGGTGACGGTGTCGGGGGTGGCGTTCGCGGCTGCCTCCGGGAGTCTAATTTCCGCCGATGCCCTGCGTCGCGTCGGGAATATGCGGGCGGCTTTTTTTGTCGATTATATCGATATCGACTTTTGCTTTCGGCTGCGGCGCGCCGGACTGACCATCCGCGCTGTCGGCGCCGCCGGATTACGGCACCGCTTTGGTATTGTCGCCGACAATGGCCGGCGCCAAGTCCATCCGGCCGCCCGGCTGCACACCATTTATCGCAACCGGGTCACCCTGTGGCGCGAATACGCCGCCCGTTGGCCGGGTTATATCCTGTTTGAAGTGGCCGCGGTCGGCCGTGACATTTTGAGGGTGGCGACGCGGGAGCCCAAACGGCGCGCAAAACTTTTAGCGATGATACGGGGGACGTGGGCGGGCCTTACTGGCCGGGAGGCGGCGGATCGTCATGAGCCAGTTTAAGTTTGACGATTTCGCCTAGTTGTTGGGCGTCGCGGTCGCGGCTGCCCATTTGCCGTAAACGCTTCGCGACCCAGCACATAGTGGTCGGCAGACAACGATAGGCGAAGCGTGAGATCAGCGCGAAGGCAATCAGATTGAGCAATAAGTCCGAATATGCGGGTGTGAAATGCTTGCGAAAATAAATGATCGCGCTTTTGGTTTTGTACCATTCGATCCGCACCGGTGAGACATGGCTGGGGCTTTTCAGATGCAGGATGCGCAAGCGCGGCAAATAAACGATCCGCTGCCCGGTNTTGGCCAGGCGCATGCAGAAATCGACGTCTTCGACGTGCAGGAAGTAGTCCTCGTCCATGCCGCCAAGACCGCGATAGGTCTCGGTGCGCATCATCATAAAAGCGCCGGTCGTGCATTGCACCGGGACGATATCGCCGGAAATCTCGGTTTCGTGCAAGTTGAGGCGTTTGAAAGAGGGATGATTNGGCGCCAACCGNTCCAATCGGAACATTTCCACCATGCTGGTCCATGGTGTCATCAAATTNCGGCGACCGCCGCGTTGCTCGCTTCCGTCNATATTGTCGANGCGAATGCTGACCACCGAGGCATCNGGTCNGTCGACCAAGGTCGACATGGTGTGGCGCAGGGTTGTTGGCGGCATCACGCAATCGGGGTTCAACAAAAGCAGATATTGCCCGCTGGCNCGCCGCGCACCAAGGTTGCACGCNGCNGCGAAGCCGACNTTGCCATGGCCGGATAAAATTTCCAATTGCGGGAATTCNAGCGCCAAATCCTGCACTTCGCGCATCANTTTGGTGGTGTTGCCGTTGTCCACCAAGATCAACTGGTGCAAACCGTCCTGCACCAAAACAGAGCGCAGACAGTGAATTAAAATGGGGCCGGTGCGATACGAGACGACAANCACCGAACAGCCGCGCGCGCCCTCCGGTCGCATGGGCAGATGCACCATGTCCTGAACCTTGAGAGATTTGTCCNCGCGATTCNCGGCCATTGAGTGNCACCAANNTANCCANCAANATNCACAGNTAACAGAAAACTATGGTTTTTTGAAGGCGCAACCATCGATCATCGGGGCGCTTGCCGAGCATTTCGTAGCTATGTTACCTACCGGCATCGTTAACAGAGTGACCCCCATGGACATTGTGAGTCTCGATTTGCCCGAGGTGAAAATCCTCAGCCCGCGAAAATTTGGCGACGCGCGCGGTTTTTTNTCGGAAACGTACAACCGCGACGCCTTTGCCGCCGCTGGTTTGGACCATGTGTTTGTGCAGGATAACCACTCCTTTTCGGCGACGCCGGGCACCTTGCGCGGGCTGCATTTCCAACTACCGCCGTACGCTCAGGATAAACTAGTGCGGGTCACGCGGGGCGCGATTTTCGATGTGGCGGTTGATATTCGGCGGGGCTCCCCCACGTTCGGCCGCTGGGTCGGCGCGGAGATCAGCGCCGAGAACTGGAACCAGATTTTCGTGCCGGTGGGTTTCGCCCATGGGTTTTGCACCTTGGCGCCTGACACCGAGGTGATCTACAAGGTGACTGCTCCTTACGCGCCCGAGAGCGAGCGCGGCATCGCTTGGGACGACCCGCAATTGGCCATCGATTGGCCATTACCGGTGGCGCGGCCGATCCTTTCCGGAAAAGATGGGGAAAATCCGCTCCTGGCCGATAGCGCGGAAGTGTTCTGACCGCCGGCGTCCGACCGCGAACCAACAGATAGGATGGTAAGAATGACCATCGAAAAAGTACTGGTCACGGGAGGTGCCGGCTTTATCGGCTCGGCCGTGGTGCGCCACATCATTGAGACAACCGAGTTGACCGTCGTCAATGTCGACAAGCTGACCTACGCCGCCAATTTGTCCTCCCTGGCGTCTGTCGCGGACTCGCCGCGTTACACTTTTGAGCGCGCCGATATTTGCGATGGCACACAAATGAGCGCGTTGTTGGCCAGCCATCGCCCGGACGCCATTATGCATCTGGCCGCCGAAAGCCATGTCGACCGATCCATCGACGGACCGGCGGCTTTTATCGAAACCAACATTGTCGGCACCTACGCCCTGCTGCAAGCGGCGCGCGGTTATTTTGACACGCTGACCGGGGCGGCGCGCGCACGCTTCCGGTTCCATCATATTTCGACCGATGAGGTGTTTGGCTCGCTTGGTGACGCCGGCTTGTTCACCGAGAACACGCGCTACGACCCGCGCTCGCCCTATTCCGCCAGCAAGGCGGCATCGGACCATTTGGTGCGGGCATGGGGCGAGACCTATGGCCTGCCGGTGGTGTTGAGCAATTGCTCGAATAACTACGGCCCGTATCACTTCCCGGAAAAACTCATCCCTTTGATTATCATCAAAGGCCTCGCCGGCGAGCTGCTGCCGGTTTATGGGCGCGGAGAGAACATCCGCGATTGGCTGCATGTCGAGGATCATGCGCGAGCCTTGTTGGCGATCGTCACCCGCGGCCGGGTCGGTGCCAGCTATAATGTCGGCGGTCATAACGAGGTGACCAATATCGAGGTGGTGCGGCGCATTTGCGGCTTGCTTGATGAACTGGCACCCCATGCCGGCGGCACCGCCCATAGCGATCAAATCACCTTCGTCACGGACCGGCCGGGCCATGACTTTCGCTATGCTATCGACGCCAGCAAAATATCCCGCGAGTTGGACTGGCGGCCCACCGAGACCTTTGAAACCGGCCTTCGCAAAACGGTTGCCTGGTATCTGGAGCGGCGCGACTGGTGGGAACCGATCTTGGCCGG
This sequence comes from Nisaea sp., assembly GCA_002694075.1. GTDB lineage: Bacteria > Pseudomonadota > Alphaproteobacteria > Thalassobaculales > Thalassobaculaceae > TMED26. The sequence goes on along the minus strand of NZLB01000018.1, from coordinate 892 downwards.
AAAAAGCGCCACCGCCCGGCGCGGCCTCGCCAGTGACGGAGGCAAGGGGTGAGCCCCGACAATCTTTCCATCCTGGTGACCGGCGCCAATGGCCAGGTCGGCACGGAGCTGCGTCGACGGGCGCCAGTCTCGGTCAAGCTATGTGCGTTTGACCGGCACGCCTTGGATATCGCCGACCGGGCGGCGGTTGCCGCCGCCGTCACCGACCTGCGTCCCGACGTGATCATCAACGCGGCCGCCTTCACCGGGGTCGACGCGGCGGAAACCGCGCGAGAGGACGCTGACCGCGTTAACCGCCAGGGCCCGGCCCATTTGGCCGCCGCCGCCGCCGCGGCGGGCGCGGCGTTGATCCATCTGTCCACTGACTATGTTTTTGACGGCAGTGGCCGGCGGCCCTACCGCGCCAATGACCCGGTGGCGCCGCTAGGCGTTTACGGGCTCAGCAAAGAAGCCGGTGAGCGGGCCGTGCGCACAACCCTGGCGCGCCATGTCATTCTGCGCACCGCGTGGGTGTATGCCGCCCATGGCGGCAACTTCGTGCGTACGATGTTGCGCGTTGGCGCGGACCGTGATCATCTGCGGGTGGTCGACGATCAGCGCGGCACGCCGACCAGTGCCGCCGATATCGCCGACGCTTGCCTGGCCATCGCCGCGCGCCTGGCGAACGACGCGCGCGGCGAGACCGCCGGGACCTATCATTATGTCGCCGCCGGCGAGGCCAGCTGGGCCGATCTCGCCGACGCGATTTTCGACCATGTCGCGCCAATCTGGGGACGCCGTCCAGTGGTCGAGCGGATCACCACCGCGGAATATCGGACTCCCGCGCGGCGGCCGGCCTATTCGGTCTTGGCCTGCGACCTGGTGGAGCGTGTTTTCGCGCCGCAACGGCGCC
>NZLB01000017.1 GCA_002694075.1 Nisaea sp. | reverse complement strand
CTGCCCTGCGCCGCGCTGACCGCCTGGCGCGCCTTGGTCGAGGTCGGCGGCATGAAGGCCGGCGACAAGGTGCTGTTGTTGGGCACCGGTGGGGTGTCGATCTTCGCCTTGCAATTCGCCGTCGCCGCCGGCGCCGAGGTGATCATCACCTCCTCTTCCGACGCCAAGTTGGAACGCGCCCGCGCGATGGGCGCCCATCACACGATCAACTACCGGAGCACGCCGGAATGGCAGGACGCGGTGCGCGCGCTGACCGGCGGCCAGGGCGTCGACATCACCGTCGAGGTCGGCGGCCCCGGCACCGTCGCCCGCTCGGTCGAAGCGACGCGGGTGGGCGGCACGGTGGCCTTGATCGGGATCCTCGCCGGTGGCCAGTTCAACCCCACCGCGGTGATGCGCAAATCGATTAACTTGCAAGGCGTCTATGTCGGCTCGCGGCGCATGTTCGCCGATATGAACCGGGCCATCGCGCTGCATGGGATCAGCCCCGTGATCGATCAAACCTTCGCGTTCGACCAAGCGCCGGCGGCGTTTCACGCCATGGCCGGGCAGGGCCATTTCGGTAAAATCGTGGTCACCGTTTAAGGGCATTGGGAGGCGCGCATATGGACGAGACACTTTTTCAGCCGGATCTGCTGGCCGGCCGCACCGCCCTGGTGACCGGCGGAGCGACCGGGATCGGTCAGGCGATCAGCCGACGGTTGGGGCAATTGGGCGCCCAGGTGGTGATCGCCAGCCGCAACCCCGAAAGCCTGGCCGCCGCCGCCGCCGGTTTCGCCGCCGATGACGGCCTCGACATCGCCTGGAAACGCTTGGACGTGCGCGAGGACGCGATGGTCAAGGCGGTGATCGACGAGGTCGCCGAGACGCATGGCGGGCTCGACATTCTGATCAACAACGCCGCCGGCAATTTCTTTTGCCCGACCGCCGAGCTGTCGGCCAATGGCTGGCGGGCGGTGATCGATATCGACCTGAACGGCACGTTTTATTGCTGCCGGCACGCCTATCCTTATTTGAAAGCGGCGCCGGCCGGCGGGCGGATCATCTCGATCAGCACCACCCGTGCCAACAGTGGCTGGCCTGGCGCCGCTCACGCCGGCGCGGCCAAGGCCGGCATTCAATCGCTGATGCGCGCCTTGGCGGTGGAATGGGGCGATGACGGCATTCGCGCCAATTTCATCTCGCCGGGACCGATCGCCGGCACGGTGGGGGTGCAAAAACTCTACGAGGACCGCGGCCGAGGCGAGGAAATTCGCCAGCAGGTGCCCCTTGGCCGCTATGGCGAGGGCGAAGAAATCGCCAACGCGGTGGCCTATCTGGCGTCTCCCGCCGGCGCCTATGTCACCGGCGCCGAACTGGCCGTCGATGGCGGCCGGCAATGGAATTTCGGGGTGTAACCGGTCACTTCAAAATCCAGTCCAGCGGTATTTGGCTGAGGCTTTCGAAACCGGTCTCGGTGACCACCACGCTGTCGCCCAGGCCAAAGGCCAGACCGCTGTCGCTGTCGCCCAGCATGGCGTGGGGGAAAAACACCATGCCCGGCTCCAGGATGAGCGGGTTGCCGGCGTAGATCATCGGCGGCACATCCATCCAACTGGGCCGGAAGGTGGCGCCCAGGGAATAGCCGCAGGCGGTGTAGCGGTGGGCGCCGTAGCCGGCGGCGTCGAGCACTTGGCGATGGGCGGTGTCAACCGCCCCCAGCGGTCCGCCCGGTACGAAAGCCGTCAACATCGCCGCCATCGCTTCTTTGACGACTGCGAACATGGCGTGATGGGCCGGGCTGGGCCGGCCGATTAAGATCGGCCGTTCGATGCAGCAGGTATAGCGGCGGTAACTGGCGGCCAATTCCACCATCACCTGATCTTCGGCGTCCAGTTGGCGCGGCCCGCCGATCCCGCGGCCATAGATCGCCCGCCGGCCGGAATTGACCAACGGGCCGGCCGGGGGCACGTCACCGCCGCCGGCCAGCATGGCGCGCAGGCTGGCGGCCGCCAATTCGGCGTCCAATACGCCGGGCGCGGCGGTGGCGGCGACGGCCGTGACGGCGGCGTCGGCCAGCCGACCGGCGGTGCGAATATGGGCCAATTCGGCCGGTGATTTCACCAGCCGCAGGCGGCGCATGAGATCCGAGGCGTCTTCCAAATGGGCGATAGCGCCGACGCGCGTCCGTACCGCTTCCCAATTGGCACCGGTCAGACCGTAGCTGTCCATCTCGACGCCGACGCGCGCGCCGGTCAGGCCCTTTTCCGCCAGGATGTCGCGCAACTGGGCGGCGGGGTCGGCGTCCTCGGCGTTGAGCCAGACGCGGATCTCCTCAATCGTCGAAGTGTCACGCGCCTGGGCGACGTCGGGCCGCCGGCAGAGAAGGGTGCTCGGCCCCGCGTCTGTGGTCAGCACGGTGCATTGAAAAAACACATAACCGCCGCCATCGTAGCCGAAGAGATAGTACTGGCTTTCCTGAGCGAAGATNAGCAAGGCGTCGAGGCCGCGGGCGGCCAGCGCCCNCCGGCAGGCGGCCAGGCGGCCGGCGTATTCGCTNGCCTCGAAGGCGGCGACGATGGCATCGGTCATGGGTGGCGGTCCTCGCAANGNTGATCATGCGCGTGNTCAAAAAAATACCATCACGCGCGACGGAATCACCAGACTTGCNCGTTGTCTCCTTAACCGCCCGTGAGGGGCTGTGTTTCGAAAGGAGTGACCGATGACCAAATCAATGATGGTTGCCGCCGTTCTGGCCGNTGTCGCCNTCGCCGGACCCGCGCTTGCCCACGGCAAACGGGGCGGCGAATATCATGATCTGAGGCGTGACCACATGATTAAAAAGTTCGACCAGGATGGTGACGGCCGCCTCAGCCGCGCCGAGCGCACGGCCGCCGTCCAGGCGGTTTTCAAAGCCGCCGACAGTGACGGCGATGGCGGTCTCAGCCTGGCCGAATGGGAGGCCTATCGCGAAAAACGCTTGGCCGCGCGGCGTCAGGCGGTGCACAGGATGATCGATGTCGATGGCGATGGGGCTATCAGCGCCAACGAGTTTGCCGCCGGCCATCGCGTCTTTCATCGCCGCCACCGTCTCCACGATTGACGGCGCCCCATCGCCGGGGGCTTGGTTTTAACGGAGGGAAATAGGTGGCCGATCCCTCGGATGAGGATTTGTTGGCGCGCGTCGCCGTCGGCGACGGCGACGCGTTTGAGACGGTCATGGAACGCCATCTTTCGGCCATCGGCGGCTATGCCCGGCGCATGCTGGGGCCGACCGCCGCCGATGATGTGACGCAGGAATGTTTTCTCAGGATTTGGCGAGCGGCGGCCGGGCGCGCGGCGCCGGCGCCGGCGCGGGCCTGGATGTGGCGGATCGCTCATAACCTGGTGATGGACCAGTTGCGTGCCGCCAAACCCCATATCGATCTGGACAGCGTGACTCTGGTCGAAGATCGCCCCGGACCGGAGGCGCGCCGCCAGTCCAATGAAGTGGCGGAGGTGCTGCGGCGGGAAATCGCCGCTTTGCCGGCCCGCCAGCGCGCCGCGCTGGCTCTGGTCCACGATCAGGAGTTGCCGGCGGCTGAGGCGGCGGCGATTTTGGAAGTCTCGGTCGCGGCCTTGGAATCGCTGCTGGCGCGCGCCCGCCGGCGCCTCCGCGTGGTCCTTGGCGATTTGCGAAAAGATTTGGTGGAATAGCGAAGGAGTGCGGCATGGAAGATCAACGAATGACCGCCGCGCGGTTCACCGGTTTGGTTGACGCCTATGGTGGTGATCTGGCGCGTTGGCCGGCAGACAGCCAGGCCCCGGCCCGTAACTTTCTGCGCCGCCATCCACGGTACGCGCGTGAATTGGCGGCGTCGGCCGAGCTGGACGCGGCGCTGGTCGCCAGCCGGCCGCCGCCGGCCGGCCCGCAACTGGCGGCGGCGATCCGCGCGCGCCGCGCCGCCGTGCCCGTTCCGCCGCCCGTTCCGGCATCTGTCCCGGTGCTCGTCCCGCTGCGACCATCGCCTGTGGTGCGGTGGGCGGCCGTCCTTGGCACGCCCCCATGGGCGGCCCTGGCGGCCGGGCTAGTGGCTTTTGTGCTTGGCGCGCTGGTCGGCGCCAGCGATGGCGCGCTGGTCAGCGTCGCCGACCCGCCGGACGCCGCCACCTGGATCGAGGCCAGCATTAGCGCCGCCGCCGGCGACATTGAATGGGAGGTGCTCCGATGAGCGAGATAAAACCGCGTCGGCGGTGCTGGCTGCTGGGCGGCCTGGTCGCCTCTTTGGCCGTCAATATGTTTTTGATCGGCTGGATGGTCGGCGCCGCCCCGCGCGGCGGCCCGTTCGCTATCTGGTCGTGGGGCGCCGGTTCGACAGCGGCGACGCCGCGCTGGCTGCGCGCCGGTTTGGGCTCGGAGGGCATGGACCGTTTCGCCGTCAATTGGCGGCGCCATCGCGCCGAAATGAAACCGCTGGTCGCCGAAATTAAATCTTTGCGGGGTGAATTGCGGGCCGCCCTCGGCGCCGAGCCGTTCGACCGCGCGCGCTACACCGCCGCCTTGGCCACCTTGCGCGCTCATCACGACGCCTTGCAAGCCCGCATCCATGAGGTGATGGTCGACACCGTGGCCGATCTAAGCCCGGACCAGCGCCGTCAACTGATGGCCGCGGTCGGTGGGCGCCGCGGCGCGCCGGGCCACCATCGCCATTGGTGGCGGCGTTTCGATGAGGCGAATTCCGACGATTAAACGGTCATTGGAAAAAGCGCCCGTTCGGCTGAAAGGCGAAGAACACGAAGGCGAAAGTAATGTGATGGTCGGTGTCGACCAGGGTGCCGTCGACGCGCCGCTGGGCGATCACGCCGCCGACATCGCGGCCGTCGGCGATGCGACGGGTGTCGAGGGCCGAACTCTGCCCGGCCCGCCAGGTCAGCACCAGGTCGTCGACCTCCACCTGGCCCCGCGCCCGCAACAGGTCGAATGTCCAGGCTCGGTCGCCGATCACGATCACCCGGCCAAGCGGCGCCACGCCGCCCGGCACCTCGCCACGAAACAGGAACGGGAAACCGGCGCTGTCATAGCCGACATAGGGGGTCTTGCCATAGTCTCGCAGGTCCGGATCAGTGGGCACCAAGACCTTGCCATCGGGCGCCCGGCGGCGGAAATCGGCGAAGGATTCCAACCGCGCCGGCAGGGTTTCCAAAACCGTGCCGGTGCGCGCGCCGACAATCGCCGCGCCGGTGAACTGCTGCCACCAGCTTTCGCTTTGGCGGTCATACATGACGAGATCCGAATGGCGCAGCTTGCCGGTGGTGCCGAACGACAGCACCTGGCCGCCGACGCGCCGGTCGAAAACGATGGCGGCGTTGCACAGCGGGCAATAGGTGACCGCGACCGGGACCTCGCCAACCGTGTCATTGGCGATCTCGTGCCAGGTTAAAATGCCAAGCGGGTAGGCGCGGCTGTCGCCATTGACGGTGAGCCCGATGACCGGCGCGCTATCGGTCAGGTCGACCGCGTCCAAGGCCTTGAAGCGCGGCGCGTNAATCGCCGGGATNCCGTCGCGCGGTGGCCCGCCGCTGATGATTTCGGCGTAATCGACGCTATGGCGCGAAAAATCNGTGTTCGGCCATTCGCCGCGCCATTCCGCCGGCGCGGCGAGAGCCGTCGTCGCCCAGAGCACCACCGCCATCAGCGGCAGGGCGCGTGCNTTCACGTCAGGCGTTCATAAAGCTTGATCCAGGTTTTGGCCCGCGGCGCGAGGGACGAAACCAGGATATGCTCATGCAGGGTGTGGGCGCCATCGCCGTCGGCGCCCATGCCGTCNAGGGTGGGGATGCCCATGGCACCGGTGAAGTTGCCGTCCGAACCGCCGCCGGTGATCGCCGTGTATTGCAAATCCAGACCATGTTCGAGACTGGCTTCGCGGGCGGTCTCGAACAGCGCCGCGCCGCCCTCGCTGAGGCCATAGGGCGGCCGGTTCATGCCGCCGGAAACTTCAACCGTNACATCCGGATCATGGGCTTGAAGGGCGAGGATTTTTTCGCTGAATTCGGCGCCATCCTCGGCCGTCAGCACGCGCATGTCGATTTCGATNGTGCATTGCCGCGGCACCACATTGACGCCGGTGCCGCCTTGGATCAGGCCGACGTTGAAGGTAACCCCGCGGTCATAATCGGTCATCTCCTCAATGGTCAAAATCTGACGGGCGATTTCCTTGATCGCGCTGCGACCGTCGGGGTGGCGGGCGCCGGAATGGGCCGGNCGGCCGGTGGCGGTCATCACGAAACGGGCGACGCCTTTACGCGCCACCACCACTTTGCCGCCGTCGCGGGCCGGTTCGCCGACCAGGACATACTTGGCCTTGGCCGCCGCCGCCTCGATATATTTGCGGGTATAGGGGCTGCCGACTTCCTCTTCGGGAATGAACATGAAGGTGATNGGCAGGTTTGGCTGGCGGCCCATTTTGGCCAAATGGCGGTAGGCGTAGAGGCCGAGAAAGGTGCCCGCCTTCATGTCATAGGTGCCGGGGCCATAAAGCTTGTCGCCTTCGCGGCGCAGCTTGTTATCGCCTTCCTTGGTGCCGATCGGGTGGACGGTGTCGATATGGCCGAGGACCAAGATGCCCGGCGCCACGTCGTCGCTGGCGGCGGTTTCACCGGCGGCGCGCGCGATCACCAAATCGCCCCAGCCGTCCTCGCCGGCGATCCGTTCGACGCTAAGACCNGCGGCGGCGCAATCGGCGGCCACCCGGTCGGCCATGCGGTTGACCGCGGNGGCGTCATGGGACGGGCTTTCCANTTCGATCCACTCGGTGATACCGCGNGCNATCTCTTCGCCGTCGATGATCGGCTCGTTGCTCAAATCCGTCGCTTGCGCCCCGTCCATTGAAACTCTCCTCGGCCACCAGTTATACGGGTAAGGGTAATCCGCCGGGGCCGCCACTGGAAGCCTTTTTCGCCGCCGCGACAAAGCGGCAAACGCGTGTTAGCTTGCGGCGGTAACCCGCGTTTCGGTCGATCCCATGACCTCTCCCGCCACCTATCCCGATAGCTATTACAGCCGCAGCCTGGCGGATGATCGTTGGCGACCGGCCTTGGACGGCGATCAGCAGGCGACGGTCTGTGTGATCGGTGGTGGGCTCGCCGGGCTGAATACTCTGTTGGGCCTGGCCGAACGCGGGGTATCGGCGATCTTGCTGGAGGCACGGCGCGTCGGCTGGGGCGCGTCCGGGCGCAATGGCGGTTTCGTGTCGGCCGGTTACGCGCAATCCCATGACCGCATCCGCGCCCGGGTTGGCGCCGACGCGGCCGGCGAACTGCACCGCTTGTCGCGCGCCGCCATCGACCTGATCAAGGCGCGCATCGAGCGCTACGATATCGCGTGTGGACCGCTGACCCCTGGTGTGCTGGCGGCCACNTGGTTTCGCCGCGGTCACGACCTGCCGCGCGCGGCCGAGGCGCGCAACGCCGCCCTTGGCGGCCGCTTGGAATATTGGCCGGTCGACCGGTTGCGCCAGGCGCTCGCCACCGACCGCTACCATGGCGCTTTGTTCGACCCCGACGCNTTCACTTTCCATGCCTTGAACTTCACCCGCGGCATCGCCGACGCCGCGCTCGCCAATGNCGGCCGCTTGTTCGAGGACAGNCCGGTGTTGTCCGTCAACCGCCAGGGTGACCGCCACGCGGTGCGCACCGCCCGGGGCCGGGTGCTGGCCGACCATGTGGTTTATTGCTGTTCCGGCTATCTCGGCTGGCTCCACCCGCGGCTGGCCTGGTCGACCATTCCGGTTGGCACCTATGTGATGGTCACCGCGCCCTTGGGCGACCGGTTGGCCAGCGCCATCCGTGTGCCCCATGGGGTCGCCGACGACCGCATCGCCCAGGATTATTACCGCGCCTTGCCGGACGGCCGCATTCTGTGGGGCGGTTATGTCAGCGCGGTCACCCAGCCGCGCCATTTGGAGGCCAAGATGCGTGCCGCCATGAGTCGGGTTTATCCGCAATTGGCCGATGTGCCGATCGCCGCCGCCTGGCCCGGCACGATGGGCTACGCGACACATAAAATGCCNCAAATCGGCCGCTTGGCGCCGGGAGTTTGGTATAATCAGGGCTTTGGCGGCCACGGCATGAACACCACCACCCTCGGCGGCGAGGTGATCGCCCGCGCCATCGCCGAGGGGGACGAGACTTGGCGCCTGTTTCANCCCTTCGGCCTGACCTTCGCCGGCGGCCCGCTGGCGCCGGTGGCGGCGCAAACAGCCTATTGGCTGTACCAGGCCCGCGACGGCTGGCGGGCCNGGCGCGACCGGCGCGCCGGCGATTAGTGCGGGCGGTCGCCCTTGATGGTCACTCGGTAGCCGGAGCGGATTTGCGGGTAGTAATCCCAGATCGCCAAATGCTGGACGCAGCGATTATCCCAAAAAGCGATACTGTGCGGCTGCCACTTGAAGCGGGTTTGGAAGTCCGGTTTCTCGCAATGGCGATACAGGAATTCCAAAATGTCGCGGCTTTCGTCGCGTGGCAGATCGAGGATATGGGTGGTGAAATTGCGGTTGACGTATAGCGCCTTGCGGCCGGTCACCGGGTGGGTGCGGACCACCGGATGAACCGCGGTCGGATAGACCTTATGGCTGTCNTCACCGCCGCGGTCGACATAGCGGCCGCGATAAACCTGTTCGCCGGAATGCATCGCGGTCAGGCCGTCGAGATAGGTTTTCATGCGTTCCGACAAGCTGTCATAGGCGGCGTACATGCTGGCGAACAAGGTGTCGCCGCCGACCTCGGGCACTTGCCAGAGATGCAGGATGCTGCCCATCGGTGGCTCGTCCTCGCAGGAGACATCGGTGTGCCAGCGTTCACCGGACACATGCTTGGAGTTTTCATCGGCGTGAACCACCAGGATTTCGGGATGGCCGTCGGGCGGCGGCGAACCCGGGTGGATGTGNAGGTCGCCGAATTTGCGGCCCAACGCCTTATGCTGGTCGACGGTCACCGGCTGATCGCGGAAGAACAGCACCTGATGTTCCATCAAGGCGTCGTGCAATTCTTGGAATTGCTGGTTGCCAAGCGGTTGGCACAGATCGATGCCGTCGATCTCGGCACCGATATTGGCGGTGCAGGGGCGCACGGTGATGCTTTGATATGACATGATTTCCCTCCCTTTGGGCCGGCTTTGTCGGGGGTCGGCNCGCCGAGCCGTCGACAATGCTGCAACAGCCCAACGCCAAGGTCAAAAAATTCATCGCCGGCGGNTACCGCGCCGCCGCGCCNTTAAAGGCGTAAATCGGGCTGCTCCAGGCTTGGAAACCGTCCTCGGTGGTGACACAGACCCACAGNGGGTTGTCGCCCGGCGCGGTCAGCGCCACACGGGTCGTGAAGCTGACCTCGCGGTGCGGGTTTTCCAGCGGTAGGCGGAANGCGCGTACTTGCCGCCCAAGGCCGCCGGCGTCCAGCACCACATCCGCCAAACCCAGATCGTCCAGGTCGGCGGTGAGGGTGCCGTGATTGGTGGTGATCTCCAACCGGCCGCCGGCGCCGGGCGCCAAGTAAGCGTCGAAGCCGCCGAAATTACCGGTNGTCAAGGCGTCCCAAACCACCGTGTCGGGCGGTCGTCGTTCCAGCAAGCGCTCCGGGTTCCAGGCGTTGATCTTGGTGATCTTGGCGANCTCGCGGCCGCTGAAACGGGCGCGTCCGCGCCATTGGCTTTGGCGGCCGCGGCCGCGATATTCGGCGCCGCTCCAGATCACCCGCAGCCGCTCGCCCAAATCATCGGCGTCATAGGGGCGATAGATCTCNACCGGCGCCGCGCCATTGCGGATTTCGACCCGCTCNATGGGCGCGTGGGCGGCAATCTCGACGGTCAGCGTGGCGTGGCNATCGCCGGTTTCGACGATGTCGCCCATCATCACCTGGTCGACCGGCCGGCGCGCGGTGTCGGGAAACAGATTGGGGTCGCGGTCGAACAAGGTCGCGCCGCCGGCGAAATGGGCGCGCACGTCCAAATGCATGCGGCACCCGGTGGTGCCGTAGTGATGGCGCCGACGCAGACAGTCGAACAAGCCGTCACGGCTCAGCTCATCGGTCAAAAAACACGTCAGCCCGCCATAGGCCCCGAAACTGGCGGCGCCGGGGTAGCTGGCCCCGGGTCGGCCCTTGTGGCCATCGCTGTTGCACACCACGCCTGACCGGTGACCCAAGGGAAAACCGTCGGTCAGCAACCATTCGAAAGTGCCCCAGGCGGAATGGATTTCCATGGCGGTTTCCAAGCGGCCGTCATGAGCATAGGCGATATCGGCGTAGCGGCCGCCGACATGGGCGTAGACCACGCAATCCTCCGTGGCCAAGGCGGCGAACAGCGCGTTGGCGTCGCAAGCGTCGGTGTGCAGGTCGGAACGGTCGGGCAGCAGGGCGTGGGAGGACCGGCGGATTTGCCGACCCTCGTCGCGGAAAAAGACATTGCGATCGCCACCGACGGCGGTGTTGCCGGACCATTCATAGCCGGGAAAGGTGACGAACCGCCCATCGGCGTGATATTCCGCCGTTAGCT
>NZLB01000016.1 GCA_002694075.1 Nisaea sp. | reverse complement strand
GTAGCTGTCGGCGTACCATGGACTGCCGGGGTAGTTATGGCCTAGGACGGCGGCGGTCTTGCGTGCCTCGGTGTCGAGCCCCAGGGTTAAATAGATCTCGGTCAAGCGATGCAAAGCCTCCGGTACTTGATCGGTGGTGTCGTAAGTGTCGACAACCTGACGAAAACGATTGATGGCCGCCAAGTATTGCTCGCGATCGGCGTAGAAGCGGCCGATGGCCATTTCCTTGCCGGCCAGGTGGTTACGCGTCAGGTCGATCTTCAAACGAGCGTCGCGGGTGTAGGGATTTTCCGGGTAGCGCGCGATCAAGCTTTCGAAGGTGGCCATCGCCTGGTGGGTGACGGTTTGATCCCGCCCGACGTCGGTGATTTGTTCGTAATAGCAGAGCCCCTTGAGGTAGAGCGCGTAGGCGGTGTTGGGGTTGCCGGGGTTCAATTTGATGAACCGGTCCAAGGCGGCGACCGCTTCGTCGTATTTATTTCGTTGGTAATGGGCGTAGGCGGCCATCAATTGGGCTTGGGTCGCCCAGACCGAATAGGGGTGCTGGCGCTCAACCTCGTCGAATTTGGGCGCCGCCGCTTCATAATCTCCCCGCAGGGCATCGGCCATGGCCTCGTTGTAGAGGGTTTCGACCGGACGTGTCTCAACCTCGTCCACCAATATTTGGCGTGGCTTGTCGGCGCACGCGACCAAGGCGAGGCTAACCAGCGAGCAGGCGAAAACAAAACGCTTAGCGGACATCAGGCCCTCGACCGAACAGTGAGTGCATGACCATAAGCGGAAGCGTGACACCCGCCAAGCCCCAAGCGGTGGGCAAACCTGGCCGGGTCGGATTGGATTTAAATAGCGGCGGCGGCGGTGGCGTGCGACGTCGGGTGCGGCGGCGGTTGGCCGCCCCAATGCCAATTTTTGGGATCGGCGAAAATCGCCTTCAGCAGGCGATTGTTCATTTCGTGCCCGCCGCGTTCGGAGCGCACATAACCGCGCACATGGCCACCCGCCAAAAATAGATCGCCGACACAGTCGAGGATTTTGTGACGCACCGGCTCATCGTCAAAGCGCAGACCTTCCGGGTTCAGGACTTCCTCGCCCTCCAGCACCACAGCGTTGTGTAAAGAGCCGCCGAGGGCGAGGCCCCGGGCCCGCAAAGTTTCAACGTCCCGGCGGAAGCCAAAGGTGCGCGCCGAGGCGACCAGTTCGCGGAAATTGCCATTCACCAGGTCGACCACCCGCTGGCCCGACGCGCGCGCCGATTCCTTGAAGTGAACACTGCAACTGATCGACAGCATGTCGTGCGGCACGATCGAGATGAACTTGTCCTTTTCGCGCACACTGACCTCGCGGTCGATATGCAGTATGCGGCGCGGCGCGGTTAAATTTTTGATCCCAGCGCGCGAGATGATGTCGACGAATTCTTGGGCGCTGCCATCCATAATTGGCAATTCTTCGCCATCAACGTCGACCAACACGTTATCGACCCCGCAACCGGCCAGCGCGGCCATCAAATGCTCAACGGTCGAAACCCGGACCCCGGCGGCGTTCCTCAAAACAGTGCACATCTGGGTGTCGGCGACTTTGTCCCAGCGCGCGGCGACGATATTGTCACGATCGGTGATGTCGACGCGTCGAAAGACCACGCCACGGTTCGCGGACGCCGGCCGCAGCGTGAGCGTCACGTCTCGGCCGCTATGCACGCCGGTGCCGCCGCAGGTGATGGGCTGGCGAAGGGTCGTTTGAGCGGTCATTTTGGTCCCACCGAATTCCCTGGAAAGCGTTGTCATAAATATGAACTCCCGCACCATACGGGGCTGGTGCGGGAGTCCAAAATCACCATTTATTACCGGTTGTTACGTTGCCTCCACCACAGCAACGCGGCGACCGATCAGTTGGCCTGGCGCCTCAAAAACGCCGGGATGTCGAGAAGCCCGTCGTCGGTTTCGCCGGCGGCGTCGAGACCGCCAAGACGGGCTTGCCCGTCGTCCTCGCCAGATCCGCTCGACGGGACCGTCTGGGATGGCGCCGGGGTGATCGCCGGCTCCTTGGCGACCGTCGGTTTCGAGGGCTCGTTCTTAGCGGCCAAGCCGATGCGTGTGATTTGCCGGAACAGATTGTTGCGTTTCGGCGTTTCGGCCGGACTCGGCGCTTCGATCGCGGTGTCGGCCTGTAACGGACCGGTCGGCGCGACCGGCGTGGCGGCCTTCTCGGCGGCCGGCGGCATCACCGGCGCGGCGGGAATAAACACCGTGTCGGCGGGCGCCGCCTCGGCCAATGTGTCGGCCAGTGTCTCGGCGGTGTCTTGCGGCTGGCCGTCGCCGGCGGTGTAGCTTTCGAAGATTTGCGCCGGCGTCGCGGCGGCGGTGCCCTCTAGGTCCAATTGACCTTCATCGACCACGCCGGCCATCGTCGCCTCGGCCATCCCCGCTTCAGTTAGGGCCGCGACGGTTCCGGTCGCCGCACCCGCTGTTTTGTCGGCGCTTTTCGGCTGATCGTCGGCGCGGGCCCGGATGACCGATAAAGCCGGCCGCGCCGGCGGGACGGCGGCGGCGCCCTCGGCGGCGATCCCGGTCGAGACCACCGACACCCGCATGACGCCTTCCAGGCGCTCGTCGAAGGTCGACCCGAAGATGATATTGGCTTCCGGATCGACTTCGTCGCGGATGCGGTTGGCGGCCTCGTCGACCTCGTAAAGGGTCATGTCATGACCGCCGGTGATGTTGATCAAGACACCGCGCGCGCCTTTCATCGAGCTGTCCTCCAACAGCGGGTTGTTGATCGCCGCTTCGGCGGCGTCGACCGCGCGGGTGTCGCCGGTGGCCTCGCCGGTTCCCATCATGGCTTTACCCATTTCGCTCATCACCGAGCGGATGTCGGCGAAGTCGAGGTTGATCAAGCCCGGCATGACCATCAGATCGGTGACACCGCGAACGCCCGAGTGAAGCACGTCATCGGCCATGTTGAAGGCGTCGGCGAAAGTGGTTTTGTCATTGGCCACGCGGAACAGGTTTTGATTTGGAATGATGATCAGCGTGTCGACATAGCGCTGCAATTCCTCAATCCCGGCCTCGGCCGTGTTCATCCGGTGGCGGCCCTCGAAATGAAACGGCTTGGTCACCACCCCGACGGTTAGGATACCGCTTTCGCGGCAAGCTTGGGCGACCACCGGCGCGGCGCCGGTGCCGGTGCCGCCGCCCATGCCGGCGGTGATGAAGACCATGTTTTGGTCTTCCAATTTGGCCATTATTTGGCTGATCGCCTCTTCGGCGGCGGCGCGCCCGACATCGGGTTTGGAACCCGCGCCAAGGCCCTGGGTGACGGTTTGGCCAAGCTGGATGCGTTGGTCGGCGTGGGANAACTCAAGCGCTTGTGCGTCGGTATTGGCGACAATGAAATCGACGCCATGCAAATTCGATTGGATCATATTGTTCACGGCGTTGCCGCCGGCGCCGCCAACCCCGATCACGGTGATCCGTGGCTTGAGCGANAGGTCGTCCTTTGGGACGGTGATGTTGATGGTCATGANTCTTCTCCGGCTTTCGTCAATGGTGATGACGGGGGTGATAAGTGAGGTGGTGAATAGGCGCCGCCGGCATCAGAAGTNCTCCTTCAGCCATTTNCCGACGCGCCCGATCAGGTCACTGGCCGCACCGGTGTGNGGACCGGCCACCCGGGGGGCGTCGATTTGTGGATTGACGGCGTAGGTCAGAAGCCCGGCGCAGGTGGAAAACGCCGGNCCTCCAGCGGCCTCAGCCAAACCTTGGATGCCCAGGGGCTTGCCCATGCGCACTTGTTTTTCCAAGACCAGTTGGGCCATTTCCCGGACTCCCGGGAGTTGGCTGGCACCGCCGGTAAGCACCACGCGGCGACCCGCCAATTTGTCGAAACCGCTTTCGTCNAGACGGTCGCGAACAAGTTCGAAAGTTTCTTCCAGGCGCGGTTTGATGATCGCGACCAAATGGGATTTCGGCACATGATTGGGGCTGGTCGNTTGGTCCTCGCCGACCAGCGGCACATCGACGATATCCTTATCGTCCAAGGGCGAGGCGATGGCGCCGCCATAAAGGGTTTTCAGCCGCTCGGCGTCGGTTAGCGCNGTCGACAAACCATGCGCGATATCGGCGGTCACATGAGCGCCGCCAATCGAAACGCAATCGGTGAAAATAGGATGGCCGTCAAAAAACACGGCGATGGTGGTGGTGCCGCCGCCCATGTCGATGACCGTCACGCCAAGGTCTTTTTCGTCTTCGACCAGGGCCGCCAGACCGGAGGCCAGCGGCGCCACCACGAAACCTTCGATTTCCAAATGGCAGCGCCGGATAACGGCGGCCAGATTACGGACTGCGCCGGCCTGGGCGGTGACCACGTGCATATTGGCGCCGAGGGTGCGGCCAACCATGCCGCGCGGGTCGCGAATGCCGCCGTGGCGGTCGAGGGAAAAGCCCAAGGGGATGGAATGAATCAGGGTGCGNTCGGCGGCGTGCTCGATGCGCTGCCATTGGTCGAGCACGTGGCGAAGGTCGCGGTCGCCGATTTCTTGGCCGTCNAGGGGCACTTCGATGTCGAAGGTCTGCGATGCCGGATGCCCGCCGGCGAGGTTAACAAAANCCCGGTCGATTTGTTCGCCGGCCATATTCTCGGCGGCGTTGACGGCGGTCAAAATAGAGGTTTCGGCGGCCTCCATGTCGACGATCACGCCGCTCTTAACGCCTTTGGAGACCTGATGGCCAACACCGATCACACGCGGTCGGGCGGCGGTCGCGTGATTGATACCGATCAANGGGGCCGGCCCGCCGTCATGGGTGCGCGCGATGAAGCAACAGATCTTGGTGCTGCCGATATCCAGGGCGGCGACGATGCCNGAACGCGATTTGGCCAAACCTTTTTTCACGTTATTTATATCCTTGGCGAAATGGCATGGCTCAGGTCTCCTTGCCGCGCGCGCTGATTTGTTCGAAAGCGGCCGGCGCCAGACGCATCACCAATTGCTCGGGGATCCGCATATCGATGGTCACGATATGGCGGGCGAGNACGTCGTGGTCGCGTTGCAGATTGGCCAAATGACGCCACGCCCGGCCGGGATCGGTTTCCGGCAGCAGGATGTCGACGTCATTGTCCAGGCGCACCGTCCAGCGGCGCGCGCCGACCCAGGTGAGGGCGCGCACGCGGGCGGCCAGGGCTGGGCTGGTGGCGATCATTTCCAAGGCCGCCTGGCCCCGCGCCGGGGCGTCGGCGCCGACCAGGATNGGCAATTCCGCGAANGCNGTCAGGTNTTGNACCGCGATCACCTCGCCATCACGGTCGACCAGGCGCNGCTTGGCTTGGTGCTGCCANAGGGCGAGNGGGCGGCGTTCGGTCAAATCAACGTANANGGTCGNCGGCAGTTGGCGTCGGACAACCGCCGTTTTAACCCACGGCAAGGTCTCCACGCGGCGCTGTATTTCGGCCAGGTCGAGGTCGAAAATAGAACTGCCGCGCGGCGTCGCGATGGCCCGCATCAGGTCGCCGCGGCTGGTCCGCCCGCGGCCGGCGACCAGAATGTCGTGAACCTCCAAACCGGCTTGGGCGATNACCATCCGCGACCAGCTGTTGAATTGCCCGGCGACGGTGGCGAAAGCGCCGCCCTGCCAGCCGGCCACGAGACCGCCGCCAAGACAGGCCAGCACAGCCAGCGCGGCGCCGGCCCGCCGCAGCCGACGCATGTGCGCGGTGGGGCGCCGGTCGCGCGTCGCGGGGCGACCGCGTTGGGTTTTTTTGGCGGGGCGCTTGAACAGGCGGTTGATCACGAATCGCATCGCGCCTCCTCGACCATGCGGGCCACCAGTTGGGGGAATTTAACGCCAATAAATTGGGCTTGTTCCGGGACCAGCGAGGTCGGCGTCATACCTGGTTGGGTGTTGATCTCCAGCAGATACAGATCGCCTTCGGGATCGGCCGCGTCGGCGGTGTCGTCGAAGCGAAAGTCACAGCGCGCGACCCCGCGGCATCCCAGCACGCGATAGGCCGTTTCAGCCCAATTCAAAGCGCGCCGGGTGATCGCCGCTGGCAGGTCGGCCGGCAGGATATGACGCGAGCCGCCGGGAACGTATTTGGCATCGTAATCGTAAAAGCTGCGATCCGACGTGATCTCGGTGACGCAATGGGCCTGGCCGTCGAACACCGCGACGGTCAGTTCGCGGCCCGGAATGAACCGCTCGACCAGAACATGATGGCCATGGGGCCAGATGTCGCCAGCCACTTTTTCTCGGTTGTCGCCGGTGCGCACGATGGTCACGCCAACGCTGGAGCCTTCGTCGACCGGTTTGACCACGAAGGGCGGCGGGAACGGCAAATCGCCCGGGGCGGTGTCGCTGTCGACCACCATGCCTTCCGGACAAACCAGACCATACCCCTCGAAAATGGTTTTGGCCTGCGGCTTATTCATGGCCAGCGCCGAGGCGGTGACCCCGGAATGGGTATAGGGAATGCCGAGAATGTTAAGCAGTCCCTGGATATTGCCGTTTTCGCCCAGGCGCCCGTGGAGAGCGTTGAAACAGACATCCGGTTTGAGGCTCAACAGGCGGGTCGCCACGTCGCGGTCGACGTCGACCTCATCGACGCGGTAGCCGGCGCTGCGCAAGCCGGCGGCGCATTCCCGGCCGGTCGCCAGCGAGACTTCGCGTTCGGCCGACCAGCCGCCCATCAAGACCGCCACATGCTCAACCATCGGGGCCTCCCAGCGGCACGCCGACACGCTGCACTTCCCAGGTCAACTCGACCCCGCAAGCGGCGCGCACCTTGGCCCGCACCTCTTCGCCGAGGGCCTCCATGTCGGCGGCGGTGGCGGCGCCGGTGTTGATCAGAAAGTTGCAGTGTTTTTCCGACACCTGGGCGTCGCCGCGGCGCAGGCCGCGGCAACCGGCCTGGTCGATCAACCGCCAGGCGGTATCACCCGGCGGGTTAGCGAACGTGCTGCCGCTGGTGCGCGCGCGGATCGGCTGGCTGGCCTCGCGGGCGACTTGGATTTCGTCCATGCGGGCCTTGATCGCGGCCGGGTCGGCGGCCGGCGCGGCGAGCGTCGCGGCGGTGAAAATCCACGCCCTTGAAACGCCCACATGGCGGTAACCGAAACCCATTTGAGCGGCGGTCAGATGGTGCCGCTCGCCGCGGTCGTCGATGGCTTCGGCCTCGACCAGGACATCGGCGATTTCGCTACCATAGGCGCCGGCGTTCATGCGTAGGGCGCCCCCGATGGTGCCGGGGATGCCGCTCAAAAACGCCAACCCGCCACGGCCGGCGCGTTGTGCCGCGCGGGCGACCTCGATATCCAGGGCGCCGGCCTCGACGCGCAGTTCGCCGTCGCCGAAGTCAATCGCCGAAAACGCCCGGCCCAGGCGAATGGTGACGCCCGGAATGCCGCCGTCGCGAACCAGCAGATTGGAAGCGACACCGATCACCGTGACCGGCACGTCGGTCGGTTTGCCGGCGATGAAATGGGCGAGATCGTCACGGTCGGCGGGTTCGAACAGAACCTCGGCGGCGCCGCCGACCCGCAGCCAGGTGTATTTGGCCAGCGGCACATCCGCGCGGTAGCCGCCGCGCACGGCTGGCAAACGGTCAATCAAAGCATGCATGGGCGCAGATCCCATTGTCGCGGCGAGGGCGGCCTGTCTCATGGGCGTCGCGACTCCATCGGGGCGGCGCCGTCGCGCAGGTGGTCCAGGGCGGCCGGTAAAGCCGCCGCCCAGGTGGTGATACTGCCGGCGCCGAGGCAAATCACGAAGTCGCCCGGCGCCGCCCGCTCGGCGATCATCGCCGGCAAGGCGTCGGGCGATGGCAAGCTGGCGACGGCGCGGTGACCGTGGCCTTGCAAGCCGGCGACCAAGGCGTCGCGATCGATGCCTTCGAGGGGCGCCTCGCCGGCGGCGTGCACGTCGGCCACCAGCACCATGTCGGCGTCGTTGAAACAGCTGCAAAAATCATCGAACAGATCGCGTAGCCGGCTAAAGCGGTGGGGCTGGACGACGGCGATCACGCGGCCGTCGCCGGCGGCGTCGCGCGCGGCTTTCAAGACCGCGGCGATTTCCACCGGATGGTGGCCATAGTCGTCGATGACGGTGACGCCGCCGCTGACGCCGACTTTGGTGAAGCGCCGTTTGACGCCGGCGAATTTGGCGAGGGCGCCGCGTAAAACCTCGGCGGTCAGGCCCATTTCATGGCCGATCAGTACCGCCGCCAGGGCGTTTTGCACATTATGGGCGCCAAACATCGGCAGGGGCAGGTCCGGCAATTCCAACTGGCTGTCATCGGCGCGGTTGGTGATCGTCACGTCGAAAGTGACGCCCGCGCCGGTGGCCCGCAGATTGTCGCCGCGCACATCGGCCTGCGGTGAGAAGCCATAGGTCACGATGCGGCGGTCGGCGACGCGCGGGATCATCGCTTGGACCACCGGATGGTCGATACACAGGGCCGCGAAACCGTAAAAGGGCAGGTTCTGCACGAAGCGCTGAAAGGCGTTTTGCAACTGCGCGAAATCGCCGTAATGGTCGAGGTGCTCGGGGTCGATATTGGTGACCACCGCGATGGTCGCCGGGAGCTTGTTGAAACTGCCGTCGCTTTCATCGGCCTCGACCACCATCCAGTCGCCGCCGCCCAGCCGGGCGTTGGTGCCATAGGCGTTGATGATGCCGCCGTTGACGATGGTCGGGTCGAGCCCGGCGTGGTCAAGGACGGTCGCGACCAGCGAGGTGGTGGTGGTTTTTCCATGGGTGCCGGCGCAAGCGATCGACCATTTCAGGCGCATCAACTCGGCCAGCATTTCGGCGCGGTGGACAATCGGGATGAGCAGCCGGCGGGCGGCCTCCAATTCCGGGTTGTCGGGTTGGATCGCGGTTGACACTACGACAATCGCCGAGTCCCGGACATTGTCGCCGTGATGGCCGATGAACAGGCGCGCGCCCAGGCCGCGCAAGCGCGCGACGTTGGCGTTCTCGGCAATGTCGCTGCCGTGCACTTGATAGCCGAGATTGCACAGCACCTCGGCGATACCGCTCATGCCGATGCCGCCGATGCCGATGAAATGAATGGTTCCGATGGAAAGCGGCAGGCTTCTCATGGTCGCGCTTCCTCGCCGGTGATCGGCAGCAGGTCGACCAGCGCCTCGGCCGCGCCCGGGTGGTCGAGCCGGCGAGCGGCGGCGGCGGCGGCGGCTAAGCCGGCGGGGTCGCCTAAGGCGCGCTCCAGACAGGCGCGGAAATCGTCAACTTTCAGCGGGCCTTCGGCCAGCAGCCAAGCGGCGCCGGTGTCGGCGGCGGCGCGGGCATTGGCGCTTTGATGGTCGTCCATGGCGTGGGGATAGGGCACCAGCACGGCCGGCCGGCCGGCGGCGGCGATTTCGGCCATGGTCGACGCGCCGGCGCGGCAGATCAGCAGATGGGCGGTGGCCAGGCGGCGCGCCATGTCGCCGAAAAAGCTGCTGACCTCGGCGTCAATGCCGCTCGTCCGATAGGCCGCGGTGACACGCGCGACATCTTCCTGGCGGGCCTGTTGGGCGACCCGCAGGCGGGCGCGCAAGGCCGCCGGCAAGGCGGCCAATGCCGGCGGCAGAATGTCGGCGAACACACGGGCGCCCTGACTGCCGCCGGTGATCAGCAGGTGGACCGGTTGGTCGCCGGTCGGCGGGCTATAGGCGCTATCGCGCAGAGTGGCGATCTCGTCGCGCACCGGGTTGCCGATGGCCCGCGTTTTGGCCTGGTCGCCGGCGGGCACGCCGGCGGTTTCGGCGAACGAGGTGGCGATGGTGGTGGCGTAACGCGCCAACAATCGATTGGCCCGGCCCAGCACCGCGTTTTGTTCGTGCAGGACGACCGGCAAACCGAGCCAGCGGGCGGCCACAACCGTCGGCACGCTGGCGAACCCGCCGAAGCCCACCACCGCCGCCGGCGCCAGTCGGGCGAGCAGGACGCGGGCTTGAAACACGCCGAGGGCCAGGGCGCCGCCGCCGGTCAGTCGGCGCAGCCAGCCGCCGCTGGGGCTTTTGGCGGCGATACGGTGAACCGGCAGATCATGGCCGGCGATTTCGAACGCCTCGCCGCGCGCGTCGGTGACCAGCACCGGCCGCGGACCGCGTGTCATCAAAGCGCTGGCCAGAGCCTTGGCCGGAAACAGATGGCCGCCGGTGCCGCCGGCGGCGAGGGCGATAATCGGCCCGTTCATGCGCCGTCTCCCTCGTGGACGCGGCGGCGGGTCAAGGCCAGCGCCATGCCCATCGCCAGGGCCAGCGCGATCAGCGAGGAGCCGCCATAGCTGATGAACGGCAGAGTCATGCCCTTGGCGGGCGCCAACTGCAGCGCCGAGGCCATATGCACCAGCGCCTGCAGGCCAAACTGCATAAGCAGGCCGGCGCCGGCCAGCAAGACGAACAAGCTTCCGTCGGCGAACAGCCGGCTAAAGCCGCGCAACACCACGAAGCCGAACAACACGATGATCAGCAAACACGTGATGGCGCCGAATTCTTCGCCGGCCACCGAGAAAATGAAATCGGCGTGGGCGTCGGGCAGAAGCTGTTTGATTTCGCCCTCGCCCGGACCGGTGCCAAGAAATCCGCCGTTGATGAAGGCTTCCAGTGAGCGATCGACCTGATAGGTGTCGCCCGAGGTCGGGTCGAGAAAACGGTTCACCCGGCTAGTCACGTGGGGGAACAGGAAATAGGCGCCGACCAAACCGGCGAGGCCGAGGGCGCCGGTCGCCACCAAACAGGCGACCGGTAGGCCGGCGAGGAAGAATTGACCGATGAAGACCAGGGTGATCAGCACCGATTGCCCAAAATCGGGCTGCAGCAGCAGTAGCCCGACAACCGCCGTGTAGAGGGCGATGGCCACCGCGTGACCGGGAAACTCCGGCCGTCGGCGCCATTCGGCGAACATCCACGCCGATATCACCGCCAGGCAGGGTTTCACGAACTCGGAGACTTGCAGCGACATGCCGGCGAGGCTGACCCAACGCCGCGCGCCTTTGATTTCCGCGCCGACCAGCGGGGTCAGCGCCAGCAACACCACGCAGCCGAGAAAGCCGATGGCGGCCAGTCGGCGCACCTGCAGCGGGCTCAGCAGGGAGACCGCGAACATGACCGTTAGGGCGAGCGGCAAAATGATGAATTGCCGGCGCACGAAATGATAAGCGTCCAGACCGATGCGTTCGGCCACCGATGGGCTGGCGGCCAGCACCAAAATCGCGCCCATGGCGATAATCAGCAGCAAACAGGTGATCAGCCAGCGGTCGACGGTCCACCACCAGCGGCCGAGCAAGCTGGTATCGGTGCGGGCCAGCGCGATCATGCCTGGGCCTCCCGCGGTGGATCGGTGTCTAGCGCCATCACCTGCTGGCGGAAGACCTCGCCGCGCGCTTCGAAACTGTCGAATTGGTCAAACGAGGCGGCGGCCGGCGCCAGCAACACGGTGGCGCCGTCGAGATGTTCGGCTTGGGCCAGATGATGGGCCTGATCGACCGCTTGGGGCAGGGCGCCGCAAAGGGAATAAGGCGCGTGGCCTTCCAGGTCGCGCGCGAAATCACGTGCCGCCTCGCCGATCAAATAGGCATGGCGGATGCGCGGGAAAAAAGCGCTGAGCGCGGTGATCCCGCCGTCCTTGGCGCGGCCGCCGGCGATCCAGTAAATCGGCGTGTAACAGGCCAAGGCGCGGGCCGCCGCCGCGGCGTTGGTCGCCTTGCTGTCATTGACGTAGGAGACGCCATTGAGCGCGCGGATGCGTTCCTGGCGATGGGCCAGCCCGGGAAAGCTGAGCAGCCCACGCGCGATGTCCGCGTCGGCGAGGCCTAAATCGAGGGCCAGCGCGGCGGCGGCGGCGGCGTTTTGGCCATTGTGGGACCCTGGCAAGGCGGTCGCCGCGCTGAGATCGGCGAGCGTCCGGCACTGGTCGTTGTGGCGCACCGTCACCTGGTTGGCGTCGTTGAACACGCCGTCACCGGGCAGCCGGGCGGCGGAAATCGCGACCACCCGCTGGCCGGCGGCGCGCAGGGTGTCGGCGGTGGCGCGCGTCGGCGCGTCGTCGGCGCCCACCACGCACACCCCGTCGTCGGTGAGCGCACGGAAGATTTGGCGCTTGGCGGCGATATAGCCGTCCATGCCGCCATGGCGGTCGAGATGATCGGGCGTGACATTCAACAAACACGCCGCCCGACAGGTCAGGCTTGGGGTCAAGTCCAATTGGTAGGAGCTCAGTTCCAAGACATAGAACCCGTCACCGTCAAGGCGCGGCAGGTCCAACACCGGCAGGCCGAGGTTGCCGCCGACGGCGACGCTAAGACCGACTTCCCGCAAAAGGTGACCCAACAGGGCGGTGGTCGTCGATTTGCCGTTGGTGCCAGTGATCGCCACCACTTGGCCGGCGTCAACATTGCGGATGAATAACTCGATATCGCCGATGATCTCGACGCCATGGCGCCGCGCCATGGCGACCGCCGGATGCGGCGTCGGGTGATGGAGCGGAATGCCCGGACTGAGCACCAGGGCGGCCATCTCGGCCCAGGGCATGGCCTCCAGGGGCGTCACTTGGGCGCCGCTGTCGGCCGCCGCCGGCCGCCGGTCGGCGTCGTCGTCCCAGGCGAAAACCGCCGCCCCGCCGGCCCGCAGCGCGCGCACCGTGGCCAAGCCCGAACGGGCTAACCCGAGAACCGCCACCTTGCGCGCTGAAAAGCCATCGACCGGGATCATCGCCTCACCTCAACTTCAAGGTCGATAGGCCGATCAGGGCCAGAATGAAGGCGACGATCCAGAATCGGATAACAATGGTCGGCTCGGCCCAACCCTTGTGCTCGAAATGATGGTGCAGCGGCGCCATCAGGAAGACGCGCTTGCCGGTGAGCTTGTAGGAGGCCACTTGCAGGATGACCGAAATCGCCTCGACCACAAACAGGCCGCCGATAATCGCCAACACCAGTTCATGCTTGGTGATCACGCTGATCGCGCCGAGCGCGCCGCCCATCGACAGCGAGCCGGTGTCCCCCATGAAAACCTTCGCCGGGGGCGCGTTGAACCACAAAAACCCCAAACCGGCGCCAACCAAGGTGCCGCAAAACACCGCNAACTCGCCGGCGCCGGCGACGTGGTGGATTTGCAAATAGGATGAAAAAACCGTGTTGCCGACCAGATAGGCNATCAACGCGAANCAGCCGGCGGCGATCATCACCGGCACGGTCGCNAAGCCGTCCAAACCGTCNGTCAAATTGACGGCGTTGGACGCGCCAACCATGACGAACACCGCGAAGGGCCAAAAGGCGATACCCAGCGGGATCAGCAGATCTTTNAGGAAGGGGGTCGCCAGACTGGTCGCCAGTTCCGGCCGCTGCGCCGAGGTGACCATCGCCACCGCGGCGATGGCGATGACGATTTGGGCGGCCAGCTTCAGCGTGCCGGGCAGGCCGCGGGTATTGCGCTTGGTCAGCTTCAAGTAGTCATCGGCGAAACCGACCAAGCCGAAACCGATGGTGACCAGCAAAATGGTCCCGACGAACGGGTTCGACAAATCCGCCCACAACAACGTCGAGACCGAAATCGCGATCAGAATCAATAACCCGCCCATGGTCGGCGTGCCGGCCTTGGTCAGCAAATGGCTGGCCGGTCCATCGCTGCGGATCGGTTGGCCGGCGCCCTGCACCGCTTTTAAGCGGCGGATCAAAAAGGGCCCCAGAATGAAAGAAATAATCAACGCGGTGATGGTCGCGCCGCCGGTCCGAAAAGTCAGATAACGAAACAGATTGAAAATCTGAATATCGTCGGTCAGCGGCACCAGGAGATTGTACAGCATCGCTTACGCTCCCCGGCCGCCGGCGGTCGCGGCGGCGACCGGCGCGGCGTCGTTTAAGGCTTTGATGATGGCGCTCATGCCCATGCCCAGCGAACCTTTGACGAGGACCACGTCACCGGCGCGCACCTCGGCCGCCACGGCCGCCGCGATATCCGCCGCGCCGGCGCCGTGGACGCCGGTCAGAGGGGTTGCCAAATGGGCCCGCAATTGGGCCATGTCGGGCCCGGCGGTGAACAACATATCGGCGCCGCTGGCGAATAGATCGGGGGCCAGATCGGCGTGTAAATCGGCGCTATGGGCGCCCAGTTCAAGCATGTCGCCCAGCACCGCGATGCGCCGACCGCCGGGGCCGGTCGGGGTCATCGCCAACACCGAAAGGGCGGCGCGCCCCGCCGGTGGGCTGGCGTTATAGCTTTCGTCGATCAGCCGATAGTGCCCGCCGTCGGCGGCCGGCATATCGACTTGGCCGCCGCGCCCACGGCCGGCGGTGACCTGTTCCATGGCCGCCGCCGCGACCGCCGGATCGAGCCCGAGTGCGGCGACCGCGGCCAGCACGCCGAGGCTGTTGAGCACCCAATGGCAGCCGATCGCCCGCAAGTGATAGCGCGCCTCTTGGTCGATCACATGGGCGCGGACGTGACTGCCGTCGATGCCGGCTTCGCATTCCAGCAAACGCACATCGGCATGCACGTCGCGACCGAAACTGATGATCCGTTCGATCCCCACGCGTTTGGCGGCGGCGGCGCAATAGTCGAACATCGCGTTGTCGCGGTTGAGGATGGCGACGCCGCCGGGCATGACCCCATCGAAAATTTCGCATTTGGCGTCGGCGATCGCGGTGATGTCGCGGAAATGGCCGATGTGCACCGGCTCGACATTGGTGATCAGGGCCACTTGTGGCTGTGCCAGACGCGACAGCGGGCTGATTTCGCCGGCGTGATTCATGCCCATTTCGAGGACGCAAAAATCGCTCGCCGCCGGGGCGCGGGCCAGCGACAACGGCGCACCGATATGGTTGTTGAGATTGCCCTGGTTGACATGGCAGGAGCCAAAGGCCGCGAGCGCGCGGGCCAGGCTTTCTTTACTGCCGGTCTTGCCGACGCTGCCGGTGACCGCGATCACCGGGCCGGTCAGGCGGCGGCGGGCGGCGGCGGCCAATTGGTTCAGCGCGGTCAGGCTGTTGTCGACCACCACCACCGGGAAATCCGCGGGCAGGGCCGCCGGCGCCACTTCGACCAGGGCGGCGACAGCACCTTTTTGAGCGGCGACGGTGAGAAAGTCATGGCCGTCGAAACGGTCGCCGCGCAACGCCACGAAAAGATCGCCGGCCCGCACCTGTCGGCTGTCGATGGCGACGCCGTGGGCCATCCAGGCGTCGCCAACCGCGCGGCCGCCGGTCGCGGCGATGACCGCCGCGCTTTCCCATTGAAGACTTGCCGCGTTCATGCCGCCACTCCTACCGCGCACCCGCCGCCGGCGATGGCCGCCGCGCGGGCGACCTTGGAATCGTCGAAAGGCAGGACACGGTCACCGACGATTTGACCGGGCTCATGGCCCTTGCCGGCGACCACCAACAGATCATCGGGGCCGAGGGCGGCGATGGCGGCGGCGATGGCCTCGGCCCGGTCGCCGATTTCGGTCGCCTGTGGACAGCCGGCGCGCGCCGCCGCTCGGATCGTCGCCGGGTCCTCGCCCCGCGGATTGTCATCGGTCAACCACACCAAATCGGCGTGGTCCGTCGCCGCCGCGCCCATCATCGGACGTTTGCCGGGATCGCGGTCGCCGCCACAGCCGAACACCACCGCCAGGCGGCCGGCGACATGCGGACGAATGGCATTCAGCATGGTCGCCAGGGCGTCGGGTGTGTGCGCGTAGTCGACCAGAATCGCCGCGCCCTGGGCGCTGCGCGCTACCAATTGCAGGCGGCCAGGCGCGCCGACCAGGGCCGTCAGGCTGTCGATAACCGCCGCTTCATCGGCGCCGGCGGCAATTGTCAAAGCCGCCGCCGCCAAGGCGTTGTGGGCCTGGAACCCGCCAATCAGCGGCAGATGAATATGATAGTGGCCGTAGGCCGTGCGCACCGCGATTTCCTGGCCGCTGGGGCCGGGGACGGCCGCCTCCAGGCACAGGTCGGCCGCTGCTTGGCGCCCAAAACTGACAATTTTCTGGCCGCGTTCGACGGCCAGGTCGACCAAGCCTTGGAAGTGATGGCTGTCACGGTTCAGTACGGCGGTGCCCTCGCGGGGCAAAATCTCGGTGAACAAGCGGGTCTTGGCGCGCATATAGCCGTCCATGTCGCCGTGATAGTCCAGGTGATCCTGGCTCAAATTGGTGAAGGCGGCGGCGACCAAGGCGATCCCATCGAGGCGGTATTGATCGAGACC
>NZLB01000015.1 GCA_002694075.1 Nisaea sp. | reverse complement strand
CCGAGTATGAAGAACAGCGTGTCGACCCGATGGCGCGACGTGAAACCCTGGAATTGGTGCGCGCCTACTACCGCATCGAGAACCCGCTTTTACGCAAACGCATCACTGAGATGGTGAAGGCTGTCTCCGGAACCTCGGAAAAAGACTAACCGCGGCACCCCTGCGTCGGCCGTTATTCTGCCGGTGCCGGGTTCGCCCCGGCGCGGCGCGCGTGGCGGCGCGCTTCAACCGGCGCCATCAGCAGGCTCAGCAAGGGCGGAATTAAGCCCAGGGTGAGCACCGCCGACAAGGCGAGACCGCCAATCACCACCGAGCCCAGGCCACGATACAGTTCCGAGCCGGCGCCCGGAAACACCACCAATGGCAACATGCCCAACACGCTGGTCAAGGTCGACATGAAGATCGGCCGGATACGGTTGCGTGTCGCCTCGATAATCGCGTCACCCGGCGCCATACCCTCATCGCGGGTGTGATAGAGCGTCTGGTGAACCAACAAGATCGCGTTGTTGACCACAATCCCAATCAAGATGACGAAACCGAGCAGTGTCAACATGTCCAGGTTCTGGCGGTAGAATTCATTCAACACGCCGATCCCGACGACGCCACCGGCGGTCGCCAGCGGCACCGAGAACATGATGATCAACGGGTAGAAGAAGCTTTCGAACAACACCGCCATGACCAGGTAAACAATGATCAATGCCATCGCCAGGTCGAAGACCATGACCTCCCAGGTCTGGGTCAGCTTGTTGGCGGTCCCCGACATACGCAATTTGACCCCCGGGGGTAGGCCGGCCTTTATGAGCGGGGCGATGACTTGACCGCGCAAGATGTCCATGGCGTCTTCCAATGGCATGTCCGGCGGCGGCACGATCACCAAGGTCACCGTGCGCACCCGATCACGATGGCGGATTTCGGTGGGTCCGGCGGTTCCCTCGACCGCCGCCAGCGACGAGACCGGGACAATCTGCCCGTCGCGTGTGACCACCGGTAAACTGCCGATAGCCTGGGTCCGGTTGGCGTTATTCTCGGGCCCGCGCAATGTTAGATCAACGCGGTCACCGTCAATCGTGATCTCGGCGATGCGCACACCATCGTTGAAGGCGTCGACCGTTAGGCCCAGGTCATAGGCGCTCACGCCGTTGTCGGCCAAACGGGTCCGGTCGGGCAGGATGCGGACCTCCGGCGCGCCGAGGCTAAGGCTTGGCCGTGGGCGGATTTGGGGCGGCCGGCCGCCTTCCGGCGTCAGCGCCTTGCGGGTTGCGCCAAAGGCGCGCT
Source organism: Nisaea sp. (assembly GCA_002694075.1). Classification (GTDB taxonomy): domain Bacteria; phylum Pseudomonadota; class Alphaproteobacteria; order Thalassobaculales; family Thalassobaculaceae; genus TMED26. The sequence continues at coordinate 19,440 of NZLB01000015.1, read as the reverse complement.
GCGCGACGCCGATGATGGTCGGCAAATCGCCCCCCGAGATATCCAAATCGATCGACCGACTGCCGCCGATGCCGCGCCCNNANAGCGAGGTTTGGCGGAAAANGCCAAANGTGCCGGGCTCGCTNGCCGCNGCTTGGCGCAGGGGCGGGATCAACTCGCCNGCACGCCCCGGGTCGACCGCCGCCGCGCCGACGATGACGTTGGCGCGAAAGGCCACGAAAAAGAAGCGTGACATGGTCGCGCGACCGTCTTCGGTCTCGCTCGGCCCGTCGTCGCTGGACCACAGCGGGCGCGTCGCATCCTCAAGCCGGCTGGCGATTTTGGTCATGGTGTCCAGGTTGTAGCCCGGCGGCGGCAACAGGAAGCCAATCACCAAATTGCGGTTGCCGTCGGGGAGGTAGTCCANCTTGGGCAACATCACNACGGTCACNACNGAACATAAGCCGGTCAGCAGCACCACCATGGCCAANGCGAAACTTTTGCTGCGNACGGCCAAACCGGTAATCGCCATGACCAGGCGAACGAAGCCGCGACCGAAATGATCGATCACCGGCAGTTTGCGGGCCTGGGCCATGGTTTGGANATTGCCGCCAAGCAACCGGCTGGCCAGTGCCGGGATGACCGTCACCGCGACTAACAGGGAAAGCAGCACCGAGACTGAAATCGCCACCGCGATATCGCGAAACAATTGGCCAACTTCCAATTCCATGATCAGGATCGGAATGAACACCATGACCGTGGTCAGGGCCGACACCAAGATCGCGCCCCACACTTGCTGCGCGCCGCGATAGGCGGCGTCGCTCACCGACAGGCCCTGTTGGCGCATGCGGTAAATGTTCTNCAGCACCACAATAGCGGCGTCGACCACCATGCCGACCGAAAANGCCAANCCGGCCAGCGAGATGACNTTGATCGAGCGACCCAGCGCGGCCATCGCCACGAAAGAGCCGATCACCGACACCGGGATCGCCAACGAGACCACCAGNGTCGCGGCGCCGCTACGCAGGAAGATCAGCAGCAGGATCGCGGCCATGCTGCCGCCAACCCAGATGTTTTGCCGGACCAACTCCAGCGCCGAATTGATGTAGGNGGTCTCGTCATAAACCTGGGTCAGGTAAAGATCGGCGTNTTCCAAATAGGTTTCGTTGATTTCCTCAATGGCCGTCCGCACGCCGGCCATGGTTTCGATCACATTCGCGCCGGTTTCGCGGTAGACCGGGTGGGCNAGGCCGCGCTCGCCATTGATGCGCAGAGCCGACACCGGATCCTTCACGGCATAGCTCACTTCGGCGACATCGCCGACGGTGACCCGGCTGACGCGGCCACTGACGTCGTCGCTGACGGATCGCACGACGACCTGGCGGATGGCTTCCAGGCCGCTCAAATCACCTTCGGTGCGGACCACATAGCGACGCTTGCCCTCTTCCACCGCGCCGGCCGAGATGGAGGCGTTGGCGGCGCGTAGGGCGTTCACCATGCTCGGCACCGTCAATTCGTAGGNGGCCAGGCGCTCGGGATCGACGATCACCCGCACCTCACGGGCGGCGCCGCCATAGACGCGCATATTGGCGACGCCTTTGACCCGCTCGATCCGCTCTTTNATGATGTCCTCGGCGAAGTCGCCATAGGTGTGCATGGCGCGGGTATTGCCGTCCTTGCGCCGCAACACCAGCCAGGCGATCGCGTTGTCTTCCGAGCCGGCGGTGTCAAAGGTCGGCTCGCGCGCCTCGTCCGGGTAGCCTTTGACGCGGTCAAGGCGGTTGGCGACCAGCAGCAGGGCCTTGTCCATATCGGTGCCGACCGCGAATTCCAAGGACACCCGCGCCCGCCCGGTTTCGGCCCGGCCGGTGACGTCTTCCAGTCCTTCAATGCCGCGCAGCTCATCCTCCTGGCGATTGAGGACTTCGCGCTCAACCTCGGCGGGGGCGGCGCCGGGCCAATTGGTGGTGACGGTAATCACCGGTCGGTTGACATCGGGCGCCAACTGGATGGGGATGTACTGCAGGGCGACGATGCCGAACATGATGACCATTAGCACCGCGGCGATCACCGCGACGGGCCGCTCAATCGATCCTCTGATCAGGTTCATGACCGTCCCCTCGACCGCTTAGGAGCGTTTTCCGACGATGATTTTGGCCTTTGGGCGCAAGCGTTCATTGCCGCGGATAATCGCCTGGTCGCCCACTTTCAGACCGCGGCGGACAATAAACCGGTCTCCGACCGCCTCGCCCAACTGCACCGGGCGCACCTCGGCGGTGCCGTCGACGGCGATATAGACCAGGCGCTTCGGTCCTTGAACNTTGACCGCGTCCTTATGCACCGTGACCACTTCGTGGCTGCTGCCGATGGGGATCATCACGGTCACCGATTGCTGATCGGCGAGCGCCTCGAGGTTTGCGTCAAGGGCCGGCATGAGACGGACCGCGCGGCTGCGGGTGCGCGGATTTTCGGCCGGCACCACGGCGCGCACCATGGCGGTGATCGGNGTNCCGTCGGCCAGGCGCGCCTCGACCAGGCTGTTTGGCGTCAACCCGCGCAAGCGTTCGGCCGGCACGTCGGCCTCGATTTCCAAATCGCGATCGTCCAGCAATGTCACCACCGGTTCGCCAGTGCGCACGAAGGTGCCGACCTCGACATGGCGAAGCGTCACCACGCCGCTATAAGGTGCCCGGATGACGGCGTCGTCGAGGGCGATTTGGGCTAATTTCAACTGCGCTTTGGCGACATCNATCTCGGCGCGGGCCTCGCTTAATTCGCTGGNCGCCTTTTCAACGTCACGCTCCAAATCTTCGCGGCGGTCGGGGCGGTCGGCGGTGGAGCCCCGCAATTTGGTCAGTCGCGCCAAGCCTTGCTTNGCTTTGGCCAGGGCGGCCGCCATCCGCGCCGCTTTGGCCTCGGCCCGGCGGCTGGCGGCGACCCGCAATTGCCGTTGCGCGGCGAGGCGGTCATTGGCCAAGCGGACCAGCACCGCGCCGGCGGCGACACGGTCGCCGACCTCAACTTCGATCTCGCGCACCCGTTCGGCCACGCGGGCGGCGACCGATCCGCCGCTGCGCGCCACAAAGCGGCCGAGGATCGCCATTTTTTGCTGCATGGTCTCGGTGACGACGGGATCGACGGCGACCTTCGACGGGCGTTGCGCCAGCGCCGGCGCGCCGGTCAGCACACCGGCCAAGACCAGAATCAAAACACTCCGCGTGAACATAAACGTCCCTCGTGGGCTGGGTGCCGAACGGAAAATAACGCGTAATTTATTTCTTATCGCCGCATGACGCGCCTTATACCATGGGTCGCGACCACGGACAGTGACAAAAACACACGCGCCGGTTCCGGTGGCCGCTATCAACGGCGCTTTGCGAGAGAGGTTCGATGACCACCGCCCTGTTTTTCGACCCAGCCTGCATCGATCACGATCCGGGCTTGGGACATCCGGAGCAACCGGCGCGCCTCGTCGCCGTGCGCGACGCCCTGGCCGCGCCGGCGTTCGACGGTCTGGATCGGCGAATGCCGCCGCCGGCGACCGTCGACCAGCTGGCGCGCGCCCATGACCGCGCCTATGTCGACGGCGTTTTGGCGGCGGTGCCGGCCAGTGGGCAGGTGATGCTCGACGCCGACACCTTCATGTCGCCGGGCAGTGGTGTCGCCGCTCTTAGCGCCGCCGGCGCCGCCTGCGCGGCGGTCGACGCGGTGCTCGCCGGCGAGGTCGCCAACGCTTTTTGCGCCGTCCGGCCACCCGGACACCACGCCGAATATGACCGCGCCATGGGCTTTTGCCTGTTCAACAATGTGGCCGTCGCGGCCCACCATGCGCGCGCCGTTCATGGTTTGACGGCGGTCGCGGTCGTCGATTTCGATGTCCATCACGGCAATGGCACACAGCATGCTTTCGAAAATGACGGCGGTTTCTTTTTTGCCTCCAGCCATCAATTTCCGTTTTATCCGGGCACCGGCGACGTCGGTGAGGTCGGCCGCGGCAATGTCCATAACGCGCCTCTGCCGGCGGCCGCCGGCGCGCGGGCTTTTCGCGCCGCTTGGGAAACCCGATTGTTGCCGGCGCTGGCCGCTTTCAAACCGGAATTGATCATCATCTCCGCCGGTTTTGATGCCCATCGCGACGACCCCTTGGCCGAAATCCATCTCGATGAAGACGATTATGTCTGGATTACCCGGGAGATCATGGCCATCGCCGACAGTTCCGCCGGCGGTCGCCTGATTTCCAGTCTCGAGGGCGGCTATGACCTGGCCGCTTTGGGGCGCTCGGTCGCGGCCCATGTGGCGACTTTGATGAGCGGTGGTGGCGGGACCGGTTCCCAGGCCGACCATCCTGGACTAACATGACTCTCGGAAACGGGGGAGCCGGAGGCAGCGGTGAGCGACACACAAGACATGGAAGCCTTGAGCTTTGAGCAGGCGCTGGCTGAGTTGGAGGCCATCGTCACCCGCTTGGAGACCGGCGAGGGAGCCTTGGACGACGCCATCGCCGCTTATGAGCGGGGCGCCAAGCTGAAGCAGCATTGCCAGAAGAAGCTTGATGAGGCGCGCATGAAGGTGGAGAAAATCCGCCTGCCCGAAGACGGCGGCGCGGCCAGCAGCGAACCTTTCGACGGCTAGGCGCGGCCCGCTTTGACGGTCGAGGATCGATTCAATGTCTGATCTCGATAGCGCCTTGGCGGCGGCGGCCGCGGATGTTGAGCGGCTGATGGACGTCGTGTTGCCAACAACCGGTGACGCCGAGGCGCCGCTGATCGACGCCATGCGCTACGCAAGCCTGGGCGGCGGCAAGCGTTTGCGGGCGTTTTTGGCGATCCAGTCGGCGCGCTTGTTTGGCGTTGATGCGCGCTGCGCCATCCGGGTCGCGGCGGCGATTGAATTCATGCACGCGTACTCGCTGATCCATGACGATTTGCCGGCCATGGATGACAGCGATTTGCGCCGCGGCCGGCCCAGTTGCCATAAAGCGTTCGACGAGGCGACCGCGATCCTCGCCGGCGACGCCTTGCAATCGCTGGCCTTCGAGATTTTGACCGATGAAGGCACCCATGAACGGACCGGCGTGCGCCTGCAATTGGTGCGCGACTTGGCCCATGCGGTTGGCGCCGGCGGCATGGCCGGTGGCCAGATGATTGATATGATTGGCGAAAATACAGCCTTGGACATCGGCGCGATCACGCGCCTGCAGCGCATGAAAACCGGCGAGCTGTTCGCTTTTTCGGCCGGCGCCGGCGCCACTTTGGGCCAGGCCGGACCGCGCGCCCGCGCCGCTCTGCACGGTTTCGCGCAAGAATTCGGCTTGGCCTTTCAAATCACCGACGATCTGTTGGATGTGGTTGGCGACGCCGACACCACCGGCAAGCCGGTGGGTTTGGACGCGGCCGCCGGCAAGGCCACGTTCGTGACAATCCTTGGGGTTGAACGGGCCGCCGAACAGGCCGGTTTGCTTGTCGACCAAGCGGTTCACGCGCTTGACATTTTTGATGAAACGGCCGATTTCCTGCGTGCTTTGGCGCGCCGTTTGGTCGACCGCGTCAACTGAATAACGGGATTCACGCCGCATGGCCGATAGTGACACGCCTTTGCTTGATCGGGTTGAAGAGCCGGCCGATTTGCGCCGGCTCACCGAACGCCAACTCAGGCAATTTGCCGACGAACTGCGCCGCGAGACCATCGCCGTGGTTTCCGACACCGGCGGCCATTTGGGCGCCGGCCTTGGCGTTGTCGAACTGACCACCGCGCTCCATTACGTTTTTGACACCCCGCGCGATCGCTTGATTTGGGATGTTGGCCATCAGGCCTATCCGCATAAGATTATCACCGGACGGCGCGCGCGCATGCGCAGTCTCCGCCAAGCCGACGGCCTCTCGGGGTTCACCAAACGCAGCGAAAGCGTTTACGATCCGTTTGGCGCCGGGCATAGCTCGACCTCGATTTCGGCTGGGCTCGGCATGGCGGTGGCGCGCGACCAGACCGGCGGCGACCATCACGTGGTCGCGGTCATCGGCGATGGCGCGATGAGCGCGGGCATGGCCTATGAGGCGATGAACAACGCTGGGGCGTCACAGGCGCGGATGATCGTCATCCTCAACGACAACGACATGTCGATCGCGCCGGCGGTCGGCGCGCTGAGCGCCTATCTGTCGCGACTGATTTCCTCCAAACCCTACCGCAACCTGCGCGATCTCGCCCGCCAAGTGGCCGAGCGTTTTCCGCGCACGCTGGAGAACACCGCGCGCCGCGCCGAGGAATACGCCCGCGGCATGGTCACCGGCGGAACCTTGTTCGAGGAACTCGGCTTTTTCTACGTCGGTCCGGTCGATGGCCATAATTTGGAGCATCTGCTGCCGGTGCTGAAAAACCTCCGCGACAGCGACAAACCCGGTCCGGTGCTTCTACATGTGGTGACTGAAAAAGGCCATGGCCATCCGTTCGGGACACAGTCGGTCGAAAAGTACCACGCGGTGCAGAAATTCGACGTCGTCACCGGCACCCAGTCCAAGGCCAAATCCAATGCCCCCAGCTACACCTCGGTGTTCGCCAAAGCCTTGATCGACGAGGCGACGCGCGATGAGCGGGTGGTCGCCATCACCGCCGCCATGCCGTCGGGCACCGGCTTGGATAAATTCGCCGAACGTTTCCCCGATCGCAGCTTCGACGTCGGCATCGCCGAACAACATGCGGTGACTTTTGCCGCCGGCTTGGCCGCCGACGGTTTGAAACCGTTTGCCGCCATCTATTCGACCTTTCTGCAGCGCGCCTATGATCAGATCGTCCATGACGTGGCGGTGCAGAAACTGCCGGTGCGGTTCGCCATTGACCGGGCCGGACTGGTCGGCGCCGATGGCGCCACCCATGCCGGCAGTTTCGATATCGGCTTTCTCGCCGCCCTGCCGGGGATGGTCACCATGGCCGCCGCCGACGAGGCCGAATTGGTGCATATGGTGGCCACCGCCCGGGCCTATGATGAAGGACCGATCGCCTTGCGTTATCCGCGCGGCGAAGGCGTCGGGGTGACCATGCCCGAAGAGGGGGTGCCGCTGGAACTTGGCCGCGGCCGCATCCTCCGCGAGGGCGGTGGCGTCGCTTTGCTATCCTACGGAACGCGGCTCGCCGAATGCCTGGCGGCGGCCGACGCCTTGGACAGCCGCGGTCTGCGCGTGACCGTTGCCGACGCTCGCTTCGTCAAACCCCTGGACACTGACCTGATCACTCGTTTGGCCCGCGAGCATAGCGCCCTGATCACCATTGAAGAGGGCGCGGTCGGCGGTTTCGCCAGCCATGTGATGCAATTTCTGGCGACCGCCGGATTGCTTGATCATGGCCTTAAACTGCGCCCGATGGTGCTGCCCGACGTCTTTCTCGATCATGCCACGCCGGCGGCGCAATATAGCCAGGCCGGCCTAGACAGCGCCCGCATTATTGACACGGTGCTGGCAACCTTGGGGCAGGCACCGGCCGAAGGAACGTGGCGCGCGTAGCTAAAAAACGCCTCGATCAGATTTTGGTCGAGCGTGGCCTGGCCGAGAGCCGGATGCGCGCGCAGGCGTTGATCATGGCTGGCAAGGTATTCACCGATAACCGCCGCCTCGACAAGGCCGGACAGATGCTGGCCGAGGATCAGGTCTTAAAAGTCAAAGGCCAGGAGCACCCCTGGGTTTCGCGCGGCGGAGTCAAGCTCGCCGCCGGTCTGTCGCATTTCGCGATTGACCCGCGGGGCGCGGTGGCGATCGACGTGGGCGCCTCGACCGGCGGGTTCACCGATGTGCTGCTGACCCATGGCGCGGCGCGCGTCTACGCCGTGGATGTCGGCCATGGCCAATTGGCATGGAAGCTGCGCAGCGACCCCCGGGTGGCCGTGTTGGAGAAAACCAACGCCCGTTTATTGGGGCCGGTGGCGGTGCCCGAATTGGCCGATCTGGTGGTCTGTGACGCTAGCTTCATCTCGCTCAAATTGGTTTTGCCGGCGGCCCTCGCGCTAACCCGGCCGGGCGCTTATCTGATCGCGCTGATCAAGCCGCAGTTTGAGGCTGGCCGCGAGGCCGTCGGCAAAAAGGGTGTGGTCCGCGACCCTGCCGTGCACGCCGCCATTTGCGCCGATATCCAGACCTGGCTGGCGGCGGAGATGGGCTGGTCGGTGATTGGCGTCACCGAATCTCCCCTGCGTGGCCCGGAAGGTAATATTGAATTTCTGATCGCTGGCCGGCGTCCCGCGGCCGGCGACGGCGCGCGCTTGTGAAGACGGCTTTCCATTACCCGAAAAATCAGGCACCATCTCGCCAAAGGATTGTGGAACAATGGAATTGCCAAGACCTGATGTAACCGCGCCCGCCAAACGACCGGCGGATCGGCGACGGGCCGCCGCCGCCGCGCCGTCCCTGGCCGTTGACCGGTTGGCGCAAATGGTGACCGCCGCCCTTGGCCCGGCGCAGCGCGCCTGGTTGCTTGGCCGGAAGGCGTCACCCGTCGACTCGGCGGCGGCGATGGCGCGCGGCGGCGTGCTTCAGCGCGGCCACGCGCGCGCGGCCGCCGCTGCCGGCCGCGCGCAGGCCACGATTGAGCGGATTTTAGACGCCAGTCTCGATTTGCTAACGGCGCCNGGCGCGACCGATGACTTGGCNGCCGGCAANGTCGATCTCGATTGGGCGGCGATTTTTTGGGCNTTGGCGGAGTCGGCGGCGAGCCCACGCAAACAGGCCTTATGGGCGCATCTTCTGGCCGCCGAGGCGCTCGCGCCCGGCCATTGTCCGGCGATTGCCTTGCGGCGGTTGAGCGAGTTGACCGCTGACGACCTGGAGCGGTTTGACCGGCTGGCGGCTTTCGCCATTAAGAATTTCGTCGCCCGCCTGCCCAATGAGTTTTTTGACCGCAAGGGCGTCAGTCAGGACGACATTTTATACTTTGAGGAATTNGGTCTGTTGCGCACCAACCGCGAAATGTCGAAGGTGTTTCAATCTCAGAACGGCAGCCAGTACCGCACTCACCTGCTTTACCGCGACGTGGTCTTGCGGGTGGAAAACGACGACCCGNCGCTGACTCTCACCTTGCCCTGCTACCGGCTGACCGAGGCTGGCGCCCGTCTGGCGCAATTGATGCAGGATGTNGGGGGTCGCACGGCCGACGGGGAATTTNTTCTCGACCTGATCAAACTTTTGCANAAACGCNGCTTCCGAGTGCACCAAGCCGCGATCCTCGAGCAGCGGGGGGAAGTGGTCTCGCGGCACAGCGATTTTTGCGAAATGTTCGTGTTGGNGACCGAGCCGCTGCCCTNGGAGAAAAAATCCAGCTAANNTCTNACAGCAAGTGCTGGCCGCCGGTGACGAAAATCTCGGTGCCGGTGATATAGCTGGCTTCNGTGCTGCACAGGAAGTGAATGGTCGCCGCGACATCGTCGGGNACGCCCAGGCGGTGCAAGGGGATNCGTGGGATCAACACCTCGGTTTCCGGCGACAGCATGGCGGTTTCAATCTCGCCCGGCGCGATGGCGTTCACCCGCACCCCCAATTCCGCGAATTCATTGGCCATTTCGCGCGTCAGCGCCGATAAGGCCGCCTTTGACGTGCTATAGGCCGAGCCGGCGAACGGGTGGATCGAATGGCCGGCGATGGAGGTGACATTGACAATCGCCCCCTTGCCGCGATGCAGCGCGCCGGCGAAACCGCGGGCCAGTTTCAAGGGCGCGAAAAAATTCAATTCGAAGACCTGATGCCAGGCCGCCAAGTCACCGTTCAGGCAGCCAAGGCGCTCTTGATAGTCGGTTTTCGGCGACCAGCCGGCGTTGTTGACCAGCCCTTGAAGGCCGCCATCGCCGATCAAGCTATTGGCCTCGGCGATAAAGGCGTCAAGCGCTGCTGGGTCGCCCAAATCGGCGGTGAGGTGATGGGACCAATTGGGATCGCGGCGACATTCCGGTGGCGGCGTGTCGCGCGAGCAGGTGATGATGCGCCAGCCTTTGGCGCTGAAGAACTGCACCGTGCTGTGGCCAATGCCGCGNCTGGCGCCGGTCAGCAACAGGGTCGGGGGTTGGGCCATCGCNNGCGNCTCCATCAGGNGCGTCGNCGNCCCCCCAGTGGGCCGTGATCGCGCCGCGTCAGCATANCCNGAGCGAAGGCGCTTTTCACAGACGCTTATGGNGATAGTCGTTGACAGGCCCANGCACTGCCGGCGTNGGCTCNGCTGAAAACAAAGCGGTCGTGTAGGCGGAATTCACCGTCATGCCAAAACTCCATNCGCAGCGGCGTCAGGCGCACCCCGGACCAATGGGGTGGACGCGGCACCGGGCGGTCGGCGAAACGCGCCTCGACNGCGGCCACCGATTGCATCAGCGCGGCGCGGTCGGCNATCGGTTGGCTTTGCCGCGAGGCCCATGCGCCAATCTGGCTGCCGCGCGCGCGACTNGCGAAATAAGCGTCGGCCTCNGCGTCGTCGACNGGCGCCACCGGGCCTTCNACGCGCACTTGGCGGGCNAGGGATTTCCAATGAAAACACAGACTGACGAACGGATTGGCGCGCAACTCGCCGCCCTTGCGACTATCTANGTTGGTGTANAAGACGAAACCGTCGGCGTCATGACCCTTGAGNAGCAGAATNCGCGCCGACGGNCGACCGTNNGCGTCGGCGGTGGCCACCGTCATGGCGTTGGGGTCGTTGATTTCGCTGGCTTGGGCGTCGGCGAACCAACGGTCGAATTGAACGATCGGATCATCGGTCTGCGGCTCAAACATGCGCGGTCTCCTTCCCTCNGTGCCAGGTCGCGGCCCTGCGTTCCATATGTGGGCGTCAAGGCGGTCCTGGCAAGACCCCCGGCGGGCAAGGGGCTNTGCTTGGCTCTTTCATCTGGCCNGTNACCCCATATATAGTTGGNGGCGGCGCCGCAGGGNCGCGCCAAGGCGAGANTGGCGGAAGCATGGATCCATATAAGGTATTGGGGGTGGCGCGGCAGGCGTCGGAGGCCGATATCAAGTCGGCCTATCGAAAGCTCGCCAAAAAATACCATCCCGACCTCAATCCCGGCGATAAGCGCACGGAAACCAAATTCAAGGATGTCAACGCGGCCTACCACATCCTCTCCGACAAGGACCGCCGGGCGCGCTTTGATCGCGGTGAAAGCGAGCCGTCGGCGGCCGGCGCCGGCGCGCGGCCGGGCGGGTTTTGGCGCAATTGGACCGGGCGTGGGCGCCGCGGCGGCGACGACCCGTTCGACTTCGACCATGAGATTTTTGAGGAATTTTTCAAATCNTCGGCCGCCGGCCGCCGACAAAGCCAGGCCGCTGAAGGCGGCGCGCGCCAGCCCAATGACGTGTCCTACAAGTTGACCGTGCCGTTTCGCGAGGCGGCCGGCGGGATCGGCAAGCGCGTCACGCTGAGTGACGGCCGGGTCCTCGACCTTAAAATTCCGCCCGGTACGGAAGATGGCCAGACCCTGCGGCTCAAGGGTCAGGGGCGCAAGCTCAAAGGCCGCGCCGGCGACGCTTTTATTGAGATCACTGTGGCGCCCGACCCGTTGTTTCAACGCGACGGCCAGGACTTGACNGTCGACACCCCGGTTACGCTTTACGAAGCGGTGCTGGGCGGCTCGATTACCGTGCCGACCATCCACGGCAAGGTGACGGTGAAGGTGCCGGCCGGCTCCAACAGCGACAAGGTCCTGCGCCTAAAGGGCAAGGGCATGCCNGCCAAGGGCGGCGCCCCGGCCGGCGACCAATTGGTGCGNTTGAAGGTGGTGTTGCCGGAGAAACCCGACGACGAGATGACCGAATTCGTCAAAACCTGGCAAAAAACCCACGGCTATAACCCGCGCCATAAGCTCGGCTTTTAATCAACCGGCCGGTTTGGCCGGCAATTCCGCCAANATGTCGGCCAGCGGCTGATCGAGAGCGGTCCGCTCNGCNTCGTTTAAGCGTCGGCGCAGCGCGGCCAGCGCGGCTGGCGCGCCGGCTNTCTCGGCCGCCGGGTNGCCGCTCTCGTCGGTGGTCTCGGTGGCGGTTGCCAGGCCCAAGTCACGATAGAGGTCATAAAGGCTGGCGCTGGTTGGATNGCGGGCCAGGACCAGGCTTTGGTCCTCGCTCATCTCGACATAACCGGCGGCGATTAACTGCGCGATGATATCGCTGAAATCGCTGAAACCGACGCGGCCGGCCAGGCCGTCACTGGGAAAGCCGCCACCGATCTGGCTTTGCGCCCGAAGACAGGCGAGGATCAGCAGGGCCGGCCGCAAAGTGGCGGCGAGCGAGTCATCGCCCCGGTCGTCTCGGTCGACGCGGCGTTGCGCCCACCAATCGCTGAACGAGGCGGCGAACACCGCGCCGATCAGGATCACCGTCCAGCAGGCGTAGAGCCAGATCAGAAAAATCGGGATTGTCGCCAACGCCCCGTAAATGGTCTGGTAGGCCTGGAAAACCATGAAATAAAGCGCGAACACGCGCTTTAGAACCTCTAACAAGAGCACCGCCAAAAGCCCGCCGATCAGGCCGTCGCGCCAGGGCACCGGGCGGTTCGGCACGATCACGTAAAGCCCGGTGAACGCCAAAATTTCCAGGGCAATGGCCAAGACATGGCGGGGCCAACCGGCCCGCGTTTCGAAGCCGCCGGTGGCGAAGCCGGCGTCGCTGACGGTGGCCCGCGCGACCTGCGCCAAATCGCTGGTTAGCGATAGCGCCAAAGCCAAAAGCACCGGCCCGAGCGTCAGGAGGGACCAGAAAACCAGCACCCGTAAAATCAAAGCGCGCTGATGGCGGACGGCGAAAATACGGTTCAAGGTCGACTGAATGGTCATCAATAGCATGACCGCGCTGACCGCCAGGGCGACCATGCCGACGGCGGTCAGCTTAGCGGTGTGCGCGCGAAACTCGCCAGGTAGAGCCGCACCTGTTCGCCGACCTGTGGCACCAGATTGGCGAACAGCGCCTCTTCGAAGTAACCGCGCAGGGCGGCGAAGGCGGGAAACGCCGAAAACACACCGAGCGTGATCGCCAGCAGAGGCACCACCGCCAGCAAAGTGGTGAAGGTCAGCGCGGCAGCCGCCTGCAAACCGTGTTGATCGGCAAAGCGCCGGGTGGCGTAGCCGGCGTAGGAGGCAATTCCAAGGCCACGGCGGCCGGGCGCGAATCGCGCCAGCGCGCCCATCTGCTTGTTCGCGCTTTCATGACACCGCTTATATCACATGTCACGGTGGGAAATATTTTGTGATGAGCTGAATCAGTGTTTTTGGCTTTATTTCAGGCCCTTGGCCACCCGCCCGGCTTGCTCGTCCAGGGCATTGGTGTAGGATAAGCGCGAGGCGCGGCGATCAGAGCATAGCTTCGGTTGGGAGAGAGATATGTCCGCAAATGGCGCGGTGATGCAGGGCAAAAAAGGGCTGATCATGGGCGTCGCCAACGACCGCTCAATCGCCTGGGCGATTGCGAAAATGGCGGCCGATCATGGCGCCGAGTTGGCCTTCACTTACCAAGGCGACGCTTTGCGTAAACGGGTGGAGCCCTTGGCCACGTCGGTGGGTTCCGATTTGGTTATGCCCTGCGACGTGACCGATGACACGGCGGTCGCCGCGACCTTCGAGGATTTAGCGAAACGCTGGTCACAGGTGGACTTCGTGCTTCACGCCATCGCCTATTCCGATAAGGAACAGTTGAAAGGCCAGTACGCGGAAACCACGCGCGACAATTTTCTGCGGACGATGGACATCTCCTGCTACAGCTTCACCGCCGTCGCCCGTCACGCGGCGCCGTTGATGAAGGCTGGCGGCAGCTTGCTCACGTTGACTTATTTCGGCGCCGAGCGGGTGATGCCGCATTACAATGTGATGGGCGTCGCCAAGGCCGCCCTGGAGGCCAGCGTGCGCTATTTGGCGGTCGATTTCGGCAACGAGAATATCCGCGTCAACGGCCTGTCGGCGGGGCCGATGAAGACGCTGGCCGCTTCTGGCATTGGCGATTTCCGCTACATCCTGAAGTGGAACCAGTACAACTCACCGCTGCGGCGCAATGTCACCATGGACGATGTCGGCGGCGCCGGTCTATATCTGCTCAGCGATCTATCCGGTGGCGTCACCGGCGAAATCCACCATGTCGATTGTGGGTATAACATCGTCGGTATGAAGGCGGTCGACGCGCCGGATATCGCCACGGTGTGATGGGCGCTAGCGAGGGAACGGCCGCGCATGGCCAGCAATAGTTTCGGGGACATTTTCCGTGTCAGCACCTGGGGCGAAAGCCACGGGCCGGCGATTGGCTGCGTGATCGACGGCGTGCCGCCGCGCCTGCCCTTGTCGGAAGCCGATATCCAAACCTATCTCGATCAGCGCCGCCCGGGCCAAAGCCGGTTCGTCACTCAGCGCCAAGAAACCGATCAGGTGCGCATCCTGTCCGGTGTGTTCGAGGGCCAAACCACCGGCACGCCCTTGTCGTTGGTGATCGAGAATGTCGATCAACGCTCCAAGGATTATGGCGAGATCAAAGACCGTTTTCGCCCAGGACATGCCGATTACACCTATCAAACCAAATATGGCATTCGCGATTATCGTGGTGGCGGCCGGTCGTCGGCCCGCGAAACCGCCATGCGCGTGGCGGCCGGGGCGGTGGCGCGGGGCATTTTGGCCCGCGAGCTAGGCAATGGGTTTTGGCTGGGTGGCGCGTTGACGCAAATCGGCCCTCATCCAGTCGACCGGGCGAACTGGGATTGGGCGGAAACCACCCGCAATCCGTTTTGGTCGCCGGACGCGGCGGCGGCGGCGCGCTGGGAAGCCTATTTGGACCAGGTGCGGAAAGACGGCTCGTCGGCCGGTGCGATCATCGAGGTTGTCGCGCGCGGCGTCCCGGCTGGCCTGGGTGAGCCCATCTATGGCAAACTGGACAGTGACTTGGCCATGGCGATGATGTCGATCAACGCCGTCAAAGGCGTCGAAATTGGCGACGGATTTGCCGCCGTCGAGACGCCGGGCGAGGTCGCCCACGATGAAATGCGCATGGTCGACGGGGCGCCCACCTTCACCACCAACCACGCCGGTGGCGTGTTGGGCGGTATTTCCACCGGCCAGGACGTGGTCGTCCGTTTCGCTGTCAAACCGACCAGTTCGATCCTGACGCCGCGTCAATCGATCGATCGCCATGGCGCCGAGGTGGAGGTTCGCACCAAGGGTCGGCACGACCCGTGCGTGGGGATTCGCGCGGTGCCGGTGGGTGAGGCCATGATGGCCTGTGTGCTGGCCGACCATGTGTTGCGCCACCGCGCCCAAACAGGTCACCGCGGCGATTAGGCCATGCGCCGCCTAGGCCGTTTCATGCTTTGGGTTATGGCCGTCATCGGCGCTATGACGACGGCGCTGATTGTCGGTTTGGTGGTGTTGGCCTGGCGTTTCGAGGTGACCGATCAACCCGCCGACCTGCCTGACCGGATGATTTTGCAGCTCCGCGTCGGCGACACCGTCAACGAGGTCATTGCCGGCCCGCAATGGGCCCGCCATTTGCGGCGCGACCGGCCCGCCAGTTTGTTCCAAATGGTGCGCAGCTTGGACCATGCCGCCGCCGACCCGCGCGTGGTCGGGGTGTTCGCGGACCTTTCCCAGGCCGGCCTGAGCCTGGCCGAGGCGCAGGAACTGCGCGCCGCGATTTCTCGATTTCGCGCGGCCGGCAAGCCGGCCCATGCCTATGCCGATAGCTTCGACGAGGGCAGCGGCGTCGGCGTTTACTACCTAGCCAGTGCGTTTAACCACATCACCCTGCAGCCAAGCGGCCTGTTCGAGGTCACCGGTATCGTCATCGAGGTGCCAATGCTCGGCGACGCCTTGCGTGAGCTTGGCGTCACCCCCCGGTTCGGTGCGCGCCATGAGTACAAGAGCGCGGTGGTTAGCTTCACCGACCGGCGCTTGCCGGCGGCGGTTCGCGACAACCTGCAGAAATTGGCCGACCGCCTGTTCGCGCAGGTGACCGCGGGTATCGCCGAGGCGCGCCGGCAAAGCGCGGCGACGGTCGGCCGTTTGATCGACGGCGCGCCGTTGCTGGCCAAAGAAGCCAAAGCCAACGGTCTGGTCGATTGGCTGGCTTATCGCGACCAAGCCGTCAGGCGCGTGCGCGGCGAACTCGGCGCCCAAACTTTCATGGCCGTCGCCGACTACTACCCGGCGGCGGTGGCGGCGGCTGGCGACACCGACCGGCCACGCATCGCGGTGGTCCCGTTGACCGGCGATATCGTCCGGCACGGCGGCCACCGCTTGGGTGAGGACGGCGCCCTGAACGCCGGCCAAGTGCGGCGGGCGTTCCGCACGCTACGCCGGGATAAACGGGTGCGCGCGGTGGTCCTGCGCGTCGATAGCCCGGGCGGCAGCTATATCGCCGCGGACACGATCCGCCACGAAATCGGCCGTCTGGTGGCCGCCGAAAAGACGGTGGTGGTGTCGATGTCGGATGTGGCGGCTTCCGGCGGTTATTTTATCGCCTTGGCCGCCGACCATGTGCTGGCCCAGGCGGGCAGCATCACCGGCTCGATTGGGGTTTTCGGCGGCAAATTCGTGACACGCGATCTGTTGGCTCGGTGGTCGGCCGAGGTGGCCGATGTTCGTGCCGGCGCCAACGCCGGAGTTTATTCGCCGTTTCGTGATTTCAGCGCGTCACAGCAAACCCGCATGGACGCGATCCTGGATGCCATTTACGCCGATTTCACCAACCGCACCATGCGCGCCCGGGCGCTTGGTCGGCGCGCCATCGACAGCGCCGCCCGCGGCCGGGTGTGGACCGGCGTCGACGCCAAGGAGCTGGGCTTGATCGATGGCCTGGGCGGTTTCCACGAAGCGGTCGCGTTGGCTCGCCAAAGCCTCGATCTGGCCGATGGCGCGGCGGTCGACGTGATGATCTATCCGCGGCCGCGCGGGGTTATCGACAGCGCCTATGATTTGCTAGAGGACAGTGGCTTGCGACAATGGTCGGCCTTGCTCCACGCCCTGCCGATCCTGACCGCGGGCGCGGCGCGTTTGGGCACCTTACCGGTATCGGGCGGGGATCGCGCGCGGGTGGCGATTCGGCTGACACAATGAAGGAGAGACCGCGATGATCCTGGCGAGGCGACGGTGGCGTGGCGGGGCCTGGGCGATGGCGCTGATCCTGGCTTTGACGGCGCCGGTTGCGGTCGGCGGCGGCGCGGCGGCCGAAGAGGGTCAACCGAAGGTCATTGAAAAACGCAAACGCGCGGAAACCCGTTTTCATACACCGCCGCCCAACGCCATTAAGATTGGACCGATTCAAGTCGCGTTGACCGCCGGTGGGCGCACGGTCGCCGGCAAACTACAGTTTTCGGTGGTCGCCGTGGATGAAGCCGCGCGCGGCAAGCTGCAGGCCGGCCAGGATGCGATTTACGGCATTGTCTATCCTCTGGCAATCAAGCTTTATGCCGCCGGCCGGCCCGACAAAAGCGCTATTCGCGCCTTTAAGAGCGACGCCAAGGCGCAACTCAACAGCCGCTTTGGCGACGCGGTCGAGGTGGTCTTACTCAAAATGCTTTATTGAGCGCGCGCGAGATCGTCGGCGGCGTTTTCCCACCGATCCTCTTCGTCCTGATGATTTCCACGTCACCGTCGCCACGGCGATGTCGTTTCGCGGCAAACGATTGCATCCGGCCACAGTTACACGGCATGATAGGAAAATAAAATAAGAAGAGGTGCGTTATGAAAACCCATGCACGTGTGGTGGTGATCGGCGGCGGTGTTGTCGGCTGTTCGGTGTTGTTTCATCTAACCAAATTCGGCTGGCGCGATGTCGTTCTGCTGGAGCGGGCGGAACTGACCGCCGGCTCGTCGTGGCACGCCGCCGGCGCATTCCACACCCTCAACGCCGATACCAACATGGCCGCCTTGCAGGGCTATACCATCAATCTCTACCGCGAGTTGGAGGCGTTGAGCGATCTGTCCTGTGGCTTGCACCAGGTCGGCGGCATGACCTTGGCGACCACCCCGGAGCGGATGGATTACCTGCGGGCGACGCGCGCCAAACATCGCCATATGGGGCTCGACACCCATTTGATCGGTCCCGAAGAGATTCGCAAACGCGCCGATTTCGTCAATATCGACGGCGTCCTGGGCGCCTTGTGGGACCCGTTGGACGGCCATTTGGACCCGGCCGGCACGAAGCATGTTTACGCCGCCGCCGCACGCCGCCAAGGGGCGGAGATTTATCAGCAAACCGCGGTCACCGCGCTGACACCGCTGGCCCAGGGCGAATGGCGGGTGACGACCACGCGCGGCGACATTATCGCCGAACATATGGTCAACGCCGCCGGCCTGTGGGCGCGCGAGGTCGCCGCGTTGGCGGGCGTTTACCTGCCCCTGCATCCGATGGAGCATCAATATCTGGTGACCGATGATCTGGCGGAGATTTATGAGCTTCCCGAGGAGCCGCCGCAGGTCCTTGATCCGGCAGGCAAGACCTATCTCAGGCCGGAGAGGCGCGGTTTGCTGATCGGGTTCTATGAGCAAGCGTGCGAGCCGGGGGCGGTGGACGGCACGCCGGCCGATTTCGGCGCCGAACTTTTGCCCGACCGCTTGGACCGGATCGCGCCGGCCATGGAGCAGGCCTTTAGACGGTTTCCGATTCTTGAAAACGCCGGCATTAAACGAGTGATCAATGGCCCGTTCACCTTTTCGCCGGATGGCAACCCCTTGGTGGGACCGGTGCCGGGCCTGCGCAATTACTGGGCCGCCTGCGCCGTGATGGCCGGCTTTAGCCAGGGCGGCGGGGTTGGCTTGACCCTTGCCGAATGGATGGTCGAGGGGGCCGCTAGCCGCGATGTCTTCGCTCTCGACGTCGCCCGTTTCGGGCCGTGGATCACGCCCGGCTACACCCGCCGCAAGGTCATCGAATATTACCAGCGGCGCTTCGCCGTCTCATACCCGAACGAGGAATTGCCCGCCGCTCGGCCGTGCCGAACCACACCTATGCATGGCCATTGGCAGGCGGCCAACGCCGTTTTCGGTCATGTCTATGGCATGGAAACGGTCAATTATTTCGCGCCGGCGGGCAGCCCGCCGCGCGAGATCCCGAGCTTCCGCCGCTCCGACGGCTTCGCGGCGGTGGGCGCCGAATGCCGGGCGGTGCGTGAGGGCGTTGGCATCGGCGACATCCATACTTTCTCCAAGTTCATGGTCCATGGCCCGGCGGCGGCGGATTGGCTGGACTTTATGTTGGCCGGACGCTTGCCGCCGGTCGGCCGTCTGGCGCTGGCGCCGATGCTCAACGAACAGGGCGGCGTTATCGGTGACTTCTCGGTCGCTCGGCTGACCGAGACGCGCTTTCAACTTACCGCCTCCTACGCCGCGCAAGCCTTTCATCGGCGCTGGTTCGCCCAGCACCTGCCCGATGACGGCGGGGTGGTGATCGATAATCTGTCCGACGATTTGTCGGGCCTGCATATTGCCGGGCCGCGGGCCCGCGACCTGCTGGCGCGGGTGGTGCGGGGCGAT
This sequence comes from Nisaea sp., assembly GCA_002694075.1. Taxonomy (GTDB): domain Bacteria; phylum Pseudomonadota; class Alphaproteobacteria; order Thalassobaculales; family Thalassobaculaceae; genus TMED26. The sequence continues at coordinate 5 of NZLB01000015.1, read as the reverse complement.
GTCGG
>NZLB01000014.1 GCA_002694075.1 Nisaea sp. | reverse complement strand
GCCGCGACGCCGATGTCGAGGCCCTCGAAAATGACTTTGTCGGCGAAGCTCAGATAGGCGTCACGCAAAGCCACCAGGGGCGGTCCGCTGCCGCGCGGGGGAGGGGGGCCGGCCATCGTTTGCCGCTAGGTCTGGCCCCTGAGGGCCTTGATCCGGTCATAGGCGGCGTTGACGTCGGCCAGTTTGGCGGTCGCCGCCTCGATCAATTCCTCGGGCAATCCCTCGGCGATCAAGCGGTCGGGATGGTGGCTGCGAATCCACGCCCGATGAGCCGATTTAATGTCCGCGTCGCTGGCCGTCGGTTCGACACCCAGGATGGCATAGGGATCGTCCGCGTCGACATCGCCCCACATCGCGCTGAGGCGTTGGAAAGCGGTGTCGTCAAAGCCGAAAATCGCCGCCACCTCGCGAAGATAGGCACGCTCGGCCTCGTGCACCTGGCCGTCGGCGCGGGCGATGTGAAACAAGCTGCCAAGNAATTGCTCCAGCACCGGGGCTTGCGGCGCGAACAGGTCGGCGATTTGCTTGGCGTAGATTTCGAAACCGTCGCTGCTTTGCCGGGCCAAGTCCCAGACTCGCGCGACATTGCGCACCTCTTCCTCGGGCACATGGAAAACCTCGCGGAAGGCGGCGATCTCGTCGCGGGTGACCACGCCGTCGGCCTTGGCCATTTTGGCGCCCAGGGCGATCACGCCGATGGTGAAGGCGATTTTGCGGGTACCGCCTTCATCGTCGCNGTCAACCTCGCGGGCTCGGTAACGGTCGACGGCGTGGCCGGCGACCGCGCCCAGAAGCGCGCCGAGCGGTCCGCCAAACGCGAAACCGGCCGCCCCGCCAATGATTTTGCCCCAAACGCTCACCCGCGTATCCTCAACATTCGGCTTTGCCGTGGCCATAATCTCGCCTGGCGTGGTCTTACCATGATCCGGCGAGTGGCCCAAACCCGCTTTCGCCCGGGGTGCGCCAACTGCGGCAGCGAGGATGCTTGTTCCGGGCCGGGCGGCGGCGTAGGTTAGGGGGGTTGAACGAAGGGAGAGTACGATGATCGCGACCGCGGAAACCTTGGCGCCCGAGCGCGCCCAAGCGATCGATGTCTTGCGGCAACGTTTTGGCGACCGCCTGGCCACCGGCCACGCGATACGCGAGCAGCATGGCAAGGGCGAAAGCTATCATCCGCCGGCCCTGCCCGACGCGGTGGTGTTCGCCCACACCACCGAAGAGGTGCAGGAAGTGGTGCAGCTGTGCGCGCGCCATAAAATCCCGGTCATTCCCTTCGGCACCGGCACCTCGCTGGAGGGCCATGTGCAGGCACTGGAGGGTGGCATTTCCATCGACGTCAGCCAAATGAACGCGGTGCTCGAGGTCAACGCCGAAGATTTGGACGTGCGGGTGCAGGCCGGCGTCACGCGCAAACAGTTAAATGAGCATCTGCGCGACACCGGTTTGTTTTTTCCCATCGATCCGGGCGCCGACGCNAGCCTTGGCGGCATGACCGCGACACGCGCCTCGGGCACCAACGCGGTGCGCTACGGGACCATGCGGGAGAACGTGCTGAGCCTGACCGTGGTGACCGCCGACGGCCGTATCATCAACACCGCCCGGCGGTCGCGTAAATCCTCGGCCGGCTATGATTTGACGCGGCTGTTCGTTGGCTCCGAGGGAACGCTTGGGGTGATCACNGAAGTCAGCTTGCGGGTCTACGGCATCCCCGAGGCGATCTCCTCGGCGGTGTGCCAGTTCCCCAGCCTGGAGGCGGCCGTTGAAACCGTCATCCTGACCATTCAAAGCGGCGTGCCGGTGGCNCGCATCGAACTGCTCGACGATGTCCAAATGGGCGCCTGTATCGACTATTCCAAATTGGAGGGCTACGAACGCCAACCGACCTTGTTTTTTGAATTCCATGGTTCCGAGACCGGGGTCGGCGAACAGGCCGAAACGGTGCGCGCCATCGCCGATGAATTTGGCGGCGCGGCCTTCCAATGGGCCAGCAAGGCCGAGGATCGCAACCGCCTGTGGCAAGCTCGCCATGACGCCTATTACGCCGCTCTTTCGCTCAAGCCGGGGTCCAAGGGTTGGGCCTCGGATGTTTGCGTGCCGATCTCGCGCCTCGCCGAGTGTATCCTGGAGACCAAAAAGGAACTGGATGAAATGGGCCTGCTGGCGCCGCTGGTCGGCCATGTCGGCGACGGCAATTTCCATCTGTCCTATTTGGTTGACCGCGACGACCCCGTCGAGTTGGCCAAGACCAAGGAACATAATGAGCGGATGGTCGCCCGCGCCTTGGCGATGGGCGGCACCTGCACCGGCGAGCATGGCGTCGGCTACAGCAAAATTCACTATTTGCAGCAAGAGCATGGCGAGGCTCTGGCCCTGATGCGGTCGATCAAAACCGCGCTTGACCCGGACAACATCATGAACCCGGGGAAAATCGTCCGGCTCTAACAGCGCGGTGGCCGGGCCATCGCGACGGCGAGAGGTTCCGCATGACCGGCACGGCCNAAACCAACCGGCNGGTGGTCAGCACTTTCGATCTGTTCAAGGTCGGGATCGGCCCATCCAGTTCGCATTCCACCGGACCGATGGTCGCCGCCGGTCGGTTTCTCACGCGATTGGCCGATAGCCGGCGCCTGGATCGCGTCGCACGGGTGGTGGTCAGCTTGTTCGGCTCCCTGGCCCTCACCGGGCGCGGCCATGGCACCGACACGGCGGTGCTGTTGGGTCTGATGGGCGGGCGGCCGGAAACCCTTGACCCGGACGGCGTGGCGGCCAGGGTCCGCGCGGTCGCCGACGGCCGGCGTTTGGCGCTGGGCGGCGGGCCGGAGATCGCCTTCGACCCGGCCGGCGACCTGTTGTTCCGAGGCGATGTGTTTCTCGACCGCCACCCCAACGGGCTTCGCTTCGAGGCTTTCGACGCGGCCCGCCGGGAACTTGACGCCGCCACCTATTTCTCCATCGGCGGCGGTTTCGTGCTGGCCGAGGATGAGGAGGGGGACGGCGCGCTCACCAATATGTCTGTCGACGACCTGCCCTATCCCTTCGACAGCGCGGCCGACCTGTTGGCCTTGGGCAGGCGGCACGACAAAAGTTTCGCCGATTTGGTATGGGCCAATGAATGCGCCCGCCGCGCGCCGGCGGAAGTCACCGCCGGCCTCGAGCGGATCTGGCAGGTGATGCAGGCCTGCATCGCCCGCGGCTGCGCCGCCGAGGGGGTGTTGCCGGGCGGCCTCGAGGTGCGGCGGCGGGCCGGCGATCTCCATCGCCGGTTGAGCGGGCGGCCCGCGACCGTCGACGCCGGGCCGACGGCGGCGATGGATTGGGTCAATCTCTACGCCCTGGCGGTGAACGAGGAAAACGCCGCCGGCGGGCGCGTCGTCACCGCGCCAACCAATGGCGCCGCCGGCGTGATCCCGGCGGTGCTGGCCTATTACGACCGCATCCACCCCGGCGCGACGGCGGCCGGGGTGCGCGATTTTCTATTGACCGCCTCGGCGATTGGCCAGCTCTACAAACGCAACGCCTCGATCTCCGGCGCCGAGGTCGGCTGCCAGGGCGAGGTGGGCGTCGCTTGTTCGATGGCCGCCGGCGGTTTGGCGGTGGCGCTTGGCGGCAGCAACGCACAGGTCGAGAACGCCGCCGAGATTGGCATGGAGCATAATCTCGGCATGACCTGCGACCCGGTCGGCGGCTTGGTGCAGGTGCCGTGTATCGAACGCAACGCGATGGCCGCGGTGACCGCCATCAACGCCGCCACCCTGGCCCTGAACGGCGACGGCACCCATTTCGTGTCGCTTGACGCGGTGATCGAAACCATGCGGCAAACCGGTCTCGATATGCAGTCGAAGTATAAGGAAACCAGCGAAGGCGGCCTCGCCGTCTTCGTGCCGAAGTGCTAGCGCCGCCGGCTTAGGCGAGGGCGGCCATTACCGCGCCGGCGAAATCGTCGAATCGCTCGCGGTCGATCCAGCGCACCACCGTCACCAGATTTTGCGCCGGCGCCACCCAGATGATATTGGCGCCAACCCCGCGCGCGAAATAGCTGTCGCGCGGCGCGCTCGGCGCCTGCGCGCCAGCGGCGTTAAGCCACCACAAAAAGCCATAACTGGGGTTGAGCGCGGACGGCGTCAGGCTCGCCGCGATCCAGGCCTCGTCGATCAATCGCCGGCCGTTCCATTGGCCGTGATTGGCCATCAGCAGGCCAACGCGGGCATGATCGCGGGCCGAAATCCACAAACCACCGCCCCAATGGGCGCCGCCCGACACCGACTGCATTTGGCGGCCGTCGATCTCGACATAGGAATTGCGATAGCCGTGCCATTGCCAGCTGTCGCTGGCGCCGATCGGGTCCATGATGCGCTCTTTCAGCACTTCCGGCAGCGGCTGCCGCCAGACGCGCAGCAAGGCCAGGGCGAGGCGATTCACCCGCACGTCGTTATATTCCCAATGGCTGCCCGGCGCCTGCAAGGCGCGGGCCTGGCCCTTGGCGGTGTCGGCGCCGGGCGCGGCACCGAGTTGGCGGTTATGATCGACGGTATCCGGTTTGTCCCACAAGGTGCCCTGCCATTCGCTGGTCAGTTGCAGCAAATGGCGCCAGGTGATGGCGGCGTTTTGCGGGCCGTCAAAACCGCCGTCGTCGACCAGCTCGCGGACCGGCGCGTCGATATCGGGAATCAAGCCATCGCCAACCGCCAGGCCGGCGCACAGCGAGAGGTAGCTTTTGGTCACGCTGAAGGTCATGTCGACGCGGTCGACATCGCCCCATTGGGCGGCGACACGGCCGCCATGCAAAATCAGGCCGGCCGGCCCGCCGCGCGGGGTCACCGGGCCGATAATCTCGTTGAGCGGTGGCGGCTCGGAGAAATGCCCGGCGGCCAGGGCCACGCCGATATCTCGGTCCATCGGTGAGTCATGCGCTTCGGCGAAAGCCACGGCGGCGGCCAGGCGGGCGCCATCGAAGGGTGTCGCGTCGGCGGCGACCGCGGGCCAGTCGGTACCGGCGGGCGGAAAAAAAGCGGGGACGGGCATGGGCGGCTTTCGGTGGGAACGAGAGACTTCAGCAATGCCACAGGGCGGCCGTGGAGGCAAATCCCGCACACACACGCCCTGGTTGAAAATAAAACCGCCCCAGTGCTAGGTGTCATGCCATCGCATGAGTGAAAGGAAAAAGGCGCCGCGCCATGGACAGCCCGGTCAATCGCTTCTCCGGCGAGCAGATGATCCTGGCCAGCGCCGCCAGTGACGATCTTCGTCATGTTTTGCGCGGTGTCATCGAAGCCACCGCCGCCGGCGGCCGGCCGCGCTACCCCCCGGCGACGGGCCATGCCTTGGCACGGGCCATTTTGACCCGCAATTACGCGCGCGCCTTGCTGGAGCTTTGCCATTTGGTCGGCGCCGCGGAGCGGATTGACCGCCGCCACGGTTACGCCGGGGTTTTTTGGGCCGTGACGCCGGCTTTGTCGGCGAGTTTTCAAGCGCGCTTTCAGGCCGGCGCGGCGGGCGCGCCGATGGTCGCCGGGCTGGCCGTCAATGGGCGGGAGATTTTTGTCGCCCATGGCCGCGAAAGCTTCGCGATTTCTTATGCGCGCATGCCTTTCCTCGCCGCCCTCCTCGATTTCATGATCACCGCGCTCGGCTTCAGGGCCGTCGACCACTTGCTCGCGCCGGTCGTTGACCAGGTCCCGGGGGCCGTGCCGCAAACCGCCAATGCTCTCGCACGGGCGATTTATGGCTATTTGCGCGATCACTTGCCACCGCCCCAGGAAAATCGAAAACGTTATACGCTCTTGGCCTTTTTGAAACAGCGCACCGGCGCCCATTTCACCGCCGCCGACATCGATGACGCGGCGGTTTTCGACTTTTGGACCGGACCGCCGGGGGACGGCGGGGACTATCGTCTGTACAGCCGCGTTGTGGGCAGTTTCCTCGGCCTGCGGGAGTTGTTGGAAGTCGGCCAAAGACGGTTGGAAATGGAACACGCCGGCCCCTGGTTCGGCGAACGGTGGGTCCCCGGCGACATCGCGCCGGCGCCGAACGCGCGAAGCTTGCTGGACCTCTGCGGCCCCGAGCGATCCGCGCGATTGAAGTTCTTGACCAAGCGCGAAGCCGATTTATTGGGGCCGATTTTATCGGCCGCGCCCAGCGATTTGGAAGCGATGTCACTATCGCTGGCGCGCGCCGCCGTTTTTGGGCCGATGCAGGCGCGCCTTAGCCAAGCCCTGCGCCGGGGGCTCGGCCGGCCAGCCTGTCGCCGATTGCTGGGGCAGGGACCGGCCGGCGATTATCGGGATTTCGCCGCGCTGCTTTCCGGCGTGGTCGACCGGTTGGCGCTAAGTGGCCTGGCCGCCTTGCATATTTTAGCGATGGTCGGCCATCCGGCGGCGGTCGCGCCGATTTTGGCCGAGGTGACCGATCCCGCCTGGTTGGGCCACCTTCGGCCGCCGCCGCAGGGTAAGCGGGCCGGCGCGCGCTTGGTGGGGGATTTGTATCGCCGCTTGGCCACCGGTGACTGCGACCCCGGTGTGGCGGCGCTTTTGGCCCGTGCCCGCCGCGCCCACCGGCGCCTCGAACGGGATGGCTTTCGTGCCGATCAGGCCGCCGACCCGGCGGTCGTCGCGGCGGCCGCCGCTGAGTTGGCGCCGGTGGACCGGGCGGTGGCTGGCGGGCGCCTTTATCTCAAACGGTTGACTCGGGTCGGCGACGGATTTACCGACGACGCCCTGTTCGCCGCCGACCTGGTCCGCTTTCGGCGCCGATTTGCGACCCTTTATCTCGATTCCGCCTAAGGGGCTTTTGCCAAGCGCGCGCCTGTGCCACATAGGGCGAGGGGGCGATATTCCGGCGCGAAAGGGCAAGGGCGATGACGACAGATGATGACGCGGCAACGGTCGACGCGCGCGGCTTGCGCTGCCCATTGCCGGTCCTGAAGGCGCGCAAGGCGATCAAGGATCTGGCGCCCGGCGCGCTTCTCACGGTGCTCGCCACCGACCCGGCCGCCCCCCTCGACTTTGAGCACTTCTGCGCCACCCAGGGCCATGAAATGGTGGCCAGTCGCCATGACGGCGACACCCTGATTTTCGAAATCCGGCGTGGCGCCTGACCGTCGGTCGAGGGGTCGAAGCCCCAGAGCCCCAGAGCCTTAATAGGAGCGCGGTAGACCTAGGACGTGCTCGGCCAGGTAGGACAGGATCATATTGGTCGACACCGGCGCCACCTGGTACAGGCGGGCTTCGCGGAATTTGCGTTCGACATCATATTCCTCGGCGAAGGCGAAACCGCCATGGGTCTGCACACAGGTGTCGGCGGCGGCCCAGGCGGCGTCGGCGGCCAACATTTTGGCCATATTCGCCTCGGCGCCGCAGGGCTGACCGGTTTCAAACAAATAAGCCGCCTTTTCCGCCATCAGCGCCGCCGCTTCGGTCGCCGCATAGGCCTTGGCGATGGGGAATTGCACGCCCTGGTTCTGCCCAATCGGTCGGTTAAAGACTTCGCGGTCCTTGGCGTAGCTGGTCGCCTTTTCGATGAACCAACGGGCGTCGCCGATGCTTTCATGGGCGATCAAGACGCGCTCGGCGTTCATCCCGTCGAGGATGTAGCGAAAACCTTTACCTTCCTCACCAATCAAATTGTTAGCCGGAATTTCCAGGTTATCGAAGAAGATCGCGGTGGTGGCGTGGTTGATCATGGTGCGGATCGGTCGGATCTCCAAGCCATTGCCAACCGCCTCGCGGATATCGACCAGGAACACCGATAGGCCGTCGGTGCGCTTCTTGACCTCTTCCTTGGGGGTGGTGCGGGCCAACAACAGCATCATATCGGAATGCTCAATGCGCGAGGTCCAGACCTTCTGGCCATTCACGATATAGCCGCCATTTCCGTTTTTAACCGCCGTCGTGCGCAACGACAGCGTGTCGGTGCCGCTGGTCGGCTCGGTCACGCCGAAGGCTTGCAGGCGCAATTCACCGGTGGCGATTTTGGGCAGATAAGCTTGCTTTTGCGCTTCGCTGCCATGGCGCAAAACGGTGCCCATAATATACATCTGGGCGTGACAGGCGCCGCCATTGCTGCCGGACCGGTGGATTTCCTCGAGGATCGCCGAGGCGGCCCGCACGCCAAGGCCGCTGCCGCCATATTCCTCGGGGATCAAGACGGCGAGAAAGCCGGCTTCAGTCAGGGCTTGGACAAATTCGGTGGGATAGGCCCGCTCACGGTCCTTTTCGCGCCAATACTCGCCCGGAAACTCTTCGCAAAGGGCGCGCACGCTGCGTCGAATTTCGGTGATCGTGTCGTCTGCCGCGGTCCATTCCATGGTTTGTCTCGTCCCTGCCATCGCTTCACTCGCTATCTGTTTAGCGCGCCGGGGCGGCGACGAGAAGACCCCTGCGGCGACAGGTCCAACTTACGCGGTTGGCGGGCGTTATCCCCAGAGCTCGGCGGCGGGCGGTGTGACCTGGCTGCCATCGAAGACGAGACCGGGTTGCCGGTCTTCCTTCAGCAACAGCGGACCGTCCAAATCGACGATCGCCGCGCCTTGGGCGACCAGGCAGGCCGGCGCCATCGCCAGCGAGGTGCCGACCATGCAGCCGACCATGATCGCCAAACCCTCGGCCAGTGCTGCGTCGCGTACGGCGAGGGCTTCGGTCAAGCCGCCGGTTTTGTCGAGCTTGATGTTGATCATGTCGTATTTGGCGGCCAAGCCCGGCAGGCTGGCGCGGTCATGGCAGCTTTCGTCGGCGCACAATGTCACGGGCCGCGGCGCCCCGGCAAGCAAGTCATCGGCGCCGGCCGGTAAGGGTTGCTCGATCATTTCAACGCCAAGTTCGGCCAAGCGCGGCGCCAGATCGAGATAGGTCGCCAAATCCCAACCCTCATTGGCGTCGACCACCAATCGCGCCGCCGGGGCGCTGGCGTGGATCGCGGCCACCCGGTCGATATCGGCGCCATCGCCGGTCATTTTGAGCTTGAGGATCGGGCGCGTCGCGTTGGCC